>JADFLD010000311.1 GCA_022564535.1 Gemmatimonadota bacterium | reverse complement strand
TCGAGTCGCTCGCAGACCCCGGGTATGCGGTAGACGTCAATCAGGCCGAGGCCTTCAGTATGGTCTTCCCCCCTTTGTTCCGGGCCCCAGCAGTCGGAAGCCGGATCATCGACCTCAGCGGAGACATCCGGAGAGGCCCCATAACGGTGGTCGACCGCAACGGACGGATCGTCGAGGTGCGACGTTGAGCCGCGTGTCGATGCGCGCCCTGAGGCGGAACCGTGTCGGTCCGCTGTTGACGATGCTGCTGACGGCGGGCTGCGCATCGAACCCGACACCTGGGGCGGATGACCAGCTGGATGGAGGCACCGGGACGGCGATGGCCTCTGGTTTCGTCTGTTCAGCGGTCGACGAAGAGCTGGGGCCTGACGGCACGCTACGGGGGAGGTCGGGCGTCTACCGGCTGATCCTCGTGTTGAATTCGTCCGATCCCGTGCAGAGATCCACCGAGGGCGAGCTGTGGTTGCGATCTCAGCCGCCGGGGTCACGTGACTTCGCAGGGGCGCCGACACGTCTCATTGGCTCCACGGACATCGACGTCGAGGCGGTGGACGCCTTCAGAGTCGGCGACCCCGCCAGCGAAGACCCGGACGCCCCAGGTGTACTTGTTCTTGAAAGTGATGGCCCCGACGGACGAAGCATTCTCCTGCGCCTGGGCTCCGACGCGAACCGTCGGGACGTGTTCGCTTTCGACGGCGCCTACACGGTCTTGGTGGTCCGGCGAATCGACGGTGGCGGCTTCGCCGGGAGCTGGCGAAGCGCCACCTGGGACAAACGTGCGGAGGGCTACTTCTGCGCTCGGAGTAGCGGCGAGTAGCCCGCGACAGTTCCTCATGAGGGAGATCGCACATGTCGGCTCGACTGCTTTGGACTCGGGAACGTAGGACTCCCGCACCGTCGTCCAGGCGCGTCCCGCTCCTGCTCGTGGCGTGGACGTGCTGGGCCTCCGGGTGCGCTCCCGCCGAGTCCGGAGACCGATCTTATCGTGTGGCGGTCGCCTCGTTCCAGCACGAGACGTGCACATTTTGTCCGGGTGGGGATGTCACGGCCGACGACTGGCGCGGGCGCCTCACGGGAGACGAGGTCCTACGGTCGGGCGCGTACGTCCGTGGCTTCGTGAGTCAGGCGAACGACTACGGCGACATGGAGCTGGTCGGCTTGCGATCGCCGACCGGGGTCTTCGGTGGCTCGTCGAGGAGTTGGAATACGCGCGACGCGTTCGAAGGCTTCCTCGATGAGATGATCGAGGACCTGCGGGAGGCCATGCCGGTTGACGGCGTGTATCTGGCGCTACACGGCGCGCTGGCGGTTCGAGGCGTGCCGCGGCCGGAGGCAGAAATCGCTCGACGGTTCCGTGAGGTCGTCGGACCCGACGTGCCGATCGCCGCGACCTTCGACCTCCATGGGAACGAAGACGAGCGGTTCCTGGAGCATGCAGACTTCGCCCTCGTGACGAAGCGCTATCCCCACTACGACGCTTCGGTGCAGGGAGGGCGGGCGGCGCGGGCGGTACACCGAGTGATGGCCGGGAGCTACGAGCCGACGACCGCAAGCAGGAAGCCCGGGGTGATCACCGCGACGGTCCTGCAGTGGACCGGCCAATCTCCATCGATGGATATCATGGAGCGCGCGCGCAGGTGGGAGTCGCGCGAGGATGACGTCTTCGTGAGCGTCTTCTATGGGTATCCGTGGTCGGACATGCCCGACGTGGGCGCGGCGGTGCACGTGATGACGAACGCCGATCAAGAACTTGCGGACCGGATCGCCGACGACATGAACGACTTCATGTGGCGGGTGCGTGAGGGTTTTGCGGTCGGAGGGTACCCGCTTCCCGACGAGGCGGCGCGAACCGTACGCCGGGCGATCGCTGCCGGGGAGACCCCGATCGCTGTGGGTGACCACAGCGATCGGCCGGGAGACGCGACGCACATTCTCGAGGCCTTCGAGGCCGCGGGCATCTCGAACGTTCTGTACGGGGCGATCAGTGACCCCAGCGTTCTGGACGCGCTTGCGGCGGCGGGTGCCCGGCCCGGCGATGCGTTCGACATGGACATCGGCGGATTCACGCCGTCGGGCGGCACGCCCGCGCGGATTACAGGTGCGATGACCTACCTCGGCGCGTGGCAGGGCTACGACAGGGTGGCGGTCGTATCGTTCGGTGACGGCAATGCGGTCATCATCGTCCCAGCCTATACGCAGATTACCGACCCGGAGGCTTTCCGTTTCGGCCCGCTCGACCCCGACGACTTCGACGTATTCGTCGTGAAGTCGCGCGTACACTTCCGTCGGGGCTTCGACGAGACTGGCTACGCGCCTACGATCGTCGTCGTAGAGGCGCCGGGCCCGTTCGTCGGGACGACGTCCCTCGATGCGCTTCCCTACGAGAACGTCGATCTCGGCGCGCTCTACCCCTACGGCAAACCCTCCGGGAGATAAGGCGTGACGTGACTTGGGGGGTGCCCTATGTTCGCAGTTCTGAACCCAGTGAGGAGCCGAGCATGAAGCTGTCACGTATGGATAGGGCCCCGCTGTTGGCGATCGCCATCGGGGGCGCGGTCGGCGTTCTCGCGTTCCCCCCCCAGAACTTCGGTGAGTGGGCGGTGACCACGAGGACCACGACGGTCGTCACGAAGGAAGGGTCTGTGACATTCGAAGCGATCGTCACCCCTGAAGGGATCGTGCAGCCAGACGTCGGTACGGCCATCGTGCGGGTGCGCATCGACGCTTCCGAAAGGCTGGTATTCGTTGACGGCGAGCTCGTCGAGAGTGCCGATCACCTCGACCCGGACGACATCGAGCGGATCGAAATTCTCAGGGGCAAAGCCGCGATCGGACTGTACGGAATCCGGGCCTCGGGCGGCGTGATTCAGATTTTCTTGAAGGACGGGGCCGCCTCGGATCCAGGCCGCTGACCGTCCCCAACCAACCCACGGAGTTTTTCGAGATGTTGAAACGGAATCTGATATTAGGCTTCGCGACACTGATTCTTGTGGCCGCGATGACCGTCCAGGCTTCTGCACAAGAAGCGAG
>JADFLD010000310.1 GCA_022564535.1 Gemmatimonadota bacterium | reverse complement strand
AAACTCGAAATTAAGCGTCTCGCACGAGTTCGCTTCGTCGTTGAACACGTCCGAGCCACGATCTATCGAGCGGATGTGCACGTTGTGCGCCAGGGCCGCCTCACTGTTGGTGAAAGGCACCGGTCGGCCCACGGGCACGAACAGCTCCCGGGGTGAGAACGCGAGGCCGAACTGGTCCATGACGTCTACCTCACGGATCGCGCGCTCGTCGTTCTGGGTCGGAGTGACCGGCGTCAGGGTGATGACGGACGGGATACCGCCGACCGCCGGGGCGGCGACGCCGAAAACCCCTTCCGCCGAATCGGGCTCCGACGGAGGGGTCTCGGTCTGGGTGTCGGCGCATGCGACGACGAGTGCCGCCGCGACCACCGTCAGCCCAATGTGGCGACTCACGGTCGGTTCATCTCCCGCTGAACTTCTTCGAACAATGCCCGTGCGCTCAGCACCTGCTCCCTCTGCGACTGGGTCGGTGGATAGAGCGTTCCTGGCCGGACCCCACCGCCGTTGAGCGCACCGTAGGCCTGCTGGACCATACGAGCCGCGGTCTGGAGCTTCGCCTGCGGTGTCGTCGGCACGCCGCCTCCGCTCCGCCCAAAGCCTCCGCGCCCCCGGCCTCCCCCACTCATGCCGTGCTCGCGCATGAAACTCTGGATTTCTCCCGTGAGTGCGAGCGCTTCGAGCATGAAGCGCTCGCGGCTCTGGTACATCGCGAGCGTAATCGGCATCTCCGGGTCGCCACGCACCTCGACTTCGGTCGAGGCGCTCGCTTCACCCGCCTCGACGGTCACCGTATACGTGCCTGGCGACGTCCACGGTCCGCGGGCTCCGATGGGACGCGCCAGGTCGGGGTTCTCAAATCGCTGCCAGCGCTCGTCCTGTCCCGGAATCGAGTGCCGGAGATCCCAATTCACGCGGTGGGTGCCCTGGGCGGAAGGGACGGCCATCTCGCGCACCAACATGCCGGCGGAGTTGGTCACGCGCATCGTGGCGTCCTCTGCACCTGAGCCGAGTTTGTACGTGACTTCGATTCCGTCCACGGGGTTGGTTCCGGCGAAGGCGTCTTGGCCCCGATACGACGTGTCCTTCCGATAGACACGGATGGTTCCCAGGCCGGCCGAGAATACGGTGACCGCGCCCGACGCCTCGCCCCACTCTGCGATCGCCCGGGTGTCGTCCAGAATCCAAATGGCCTGCCCGTGCGTGCCGAGGACGAGGTCCTTCTCCCGCGGATGGATCAACATGTCGTCGTAATGGGTCGTCGGCAGATTCGGGATCCGTGCCCAGTGAGCGCCCGCGTCGGTACTCGCGAAGGCGTGGTGCTCCGTGCCGAGGAAGAGCGTGTGCGGATTGTCCGGGTGCTCGACGATCACGTTGACGACGCCCAGCTCGGGCAGGGTGGCGTGCAGCGGCTCCCACGACATGCCGAAGTCCGTAGTCCGGAAAACGAAGGGTCGGAAGTCGCCGTCGCGGTGGCCGTCGAACGTCGCGTATGCGGTGCCTCGGGCGGTGGCCGAAGCCGTGATGCGACTGACGTACGTGCCGTCGGCGATGCCGGGAACGTTGCGCGAGACCTCGGTCAGCTCGCTCCGCGATCACGGCTCACCTGCAAATTCCCGTCGTCGAATCCCACCCACAGAATCGCCGGGTCTATGGGTGATTCGTCCAGCGTCACGGCCTCGCCGAAGGAGCCTGTGCCGTCATTGCGCGAGATGGCGATGTCGCTCCCGCGGACGCCCATCAGTTCGAGTCGGTCCCGGTCGATCTGTCGGCTCAGATCCTCGGTCCGCTCCCACGAGCTTCCGCGATTGTTGGAAGTGAAGAAGCGATTCCCCGCGACGTACAGAACGTTCGGGTCGTGCTGCGAGAGCATCATCGGGGAGGTCCAGTCGAACCGATAGCGCTCACCGAGCGGAGCCCGCGGGGAAATGTCCTGCATGTCCCCGGTGCGGGTGTCGTAGCGGAAATAGCTGCCGCCGTTCGAGCTGCCGTAGCTGTAACGGGAGTCGCGCGGGTCGGCTTGCCAGTACATGCCGTCTCCGAAGCCGTTCTGCATCCAGTCGTCGTTGACGATGCCCGTCCAGCGCCGGGTCTCCGACGGGCCCATGAACGAGTGATTGTCCTGGAGCCCTCCGTACACCCAATACGGGTCGCGCATGTCGACGCCTATGGCGTAGAACTGCGCGATCGGGAAGTTGTTGAGGCGCCGAAAGTTGATTCCTCCGTCGTAGCTTTCGTTGAGGCCTGCGTCGCCGGCTAGATAGAGGTGTTCCGGGTCGTTCGGGTCGATCCAGAGCGCGTGATGGTCCGCGTGGATCCCGACGTCGTACGTGGGAGCGATCGCGATCGGGGTGAACGTGCGCCCGCCGTCGTTGCTCACCGCGGAACGCGTGGCCAGCGTGTACACTCGGTCTTCGTTCGTCGGGTCGATGAAGATGTGCGAGTAGTACATCGGGCGGATGTTCTGGCTGCTCACCCGCTCCCAGATCAGACCCCCATTTTCCGTGCGGTACGTGCCCTGCTGATCCTGATCCGCGTGCTCGATGAGCGCCATCAGGACCTGCGGATTCGACTCCGAGATCGCGAGCCCGATGCGGCCGAGGTCGCCATCCGGAATGCCGCCCTCGAGTCGGTTCCAATTGCGGCCGCCGTCGGTGGTCTTGTAGATGCCGCTTCCCGGGCCGCCACCGTTGAAACCCCACGCGCGACGGAGGCGTTGGTACGTTGCCGCGTAGACCGTGGTGGGGTTCGAAGGATCGATCACCATGTCCACGATGCCCGTGTATTCGTCGACGAACAGGATCTTTTCCCAGCTTCGGCCGCCGTCGGTCGTCTTGTACACGCCGCGGTCGTCCGACGCGGCCCACAGGTTTCCGAGCGCGCCTACGTAGGCGATGTCCGGGTCCGTAGGGTGGATCTGGATCTTGCCCGTGTGACGGGTCTCCTCGAGGCCGAGATGTCGCCACGTCTCGCCCCCGTCGTCGGAGCGGTAGACGCCGTTGCCATACGACGTCGACTGTCGGTTGTTCTGTTCACCCG
>JADFLD010000309.1 GCA_022564535.1 Gemmatimonadota bacterium | reverse complement strand
GCCCGGGTTCAGGCTCAAATCGGCGTTCCCGCCCGCGTCTCCGAACGCGACATCGCCGAGGAAGCGTTTCGCGACCGAGACCGACACACCCGGAATGGTGAAGCCCTCGCGAAAGACACCGACGCGAGCACCGACGGAGTACGATCGGACGGTACCCTCGAAGCCCTCGGACCGGGGCAGAAGGAGGAGACTCGCCTGGCCGAACAGGTCCACCGACAGGAATCCGCCCACGGTCGGCATGAGCCTCAGCCCCTCGAACACCCCGAGCGTGACGCCGGCGTTGAGCGCAGGCACCCAGAAGGACGTTTCCTCGAGGCCGGTTACGTCACCGAGATCGGGAAGCCCCACGGCAACGGCTCCGAAGCGGGCGGAAAGTGCCAAACGCGGGCCCCCGCCGACCCTCCTCCCGAGATTCGACGCCGTCCCGGGGACTTCAGACCCGAGACCCCCGAGAAGGCCCACGTAGCCGAACAGAGATCGGGTCGCCACCGAGGCCGAAGCACACAGCGCGGGCTGTCCCCCCGCGTTCGAGCACGCGACCGCCAGATCGTCCGGCGTCTGGGCGAGCGTGTCGTGACTCATCAGAGCGAGCGCTCCGAGAGCCCACATCCCCGCGATGCCGTTCCTCTGGAGACCGCAAGGCCTCACAGGTACGAGACCCCTGTGCCTTCCTCGATCGTTCCGATCGTCCACGTCTCTACGCCGACCGACCCGGCGGCATCCACAATCGTTTGGACGTGCGAAGGATCGACCACGACGATCATGCCCACACCCATGTTGAAGACGCGATCCATCTCTTCGCGCGCAACGTGTCCAGCGTCCTGCAGCGTACGAAAAACCGCCGGAACCTCCCAGAGTGACCGATCGACCGCAGCGCCCAACCCCTCCGGAAGGACGCGGGGAAGGTTCCCGGGGATGCCACCGCCGGTAATGTGAGCCAGGCCGAGCACGACGCCGGCCTTCAGCGGCTCGCTCATGACGTTCAGGTAGCTCCGATGCACGGTGAGCAACTCATCGCCGACGCTCCGACCGGTGCCAGCCAGCTCGTCATCGACGCCGAGGCCCATGACGTCGAAGACGATCTTGCGTGCCAGCGTGTAGCCGTTCGTGTGAAGTCCCGACGACGCGAGGGCGACGAGCACGTTTCCGACCCCGATGGCGGACCCGTCGATGATGCGGTCCCGCGCCACCACCCCGACGATGAAGCCAGCGAGGTCGTATTCCTGTGCCGCATAGAAGTCCGGCATCTGAGCCGTCTCACCCCCGAGCAGCGCACACCGATTCTCGCGACACGCGATCGCAACGCCACGCACGACTTCCTGCACGACCACTTCGTCCATCTCACCCGTGGCCAGGTAGTCGAGGAAGAAGAGCGGCCGAGCGCCCTGCACCAGGATGTCGTTGACACAGTGGTTCACCAGGCACTGCCCCACCGTGTCGTGCCGGCCCATCGCGAAGGCCAACTTGAGCTTCGTGCCGACGCCGTCGGCGCTCGATACGAGGACCGGCTGGTCCACGTCGTCGGGGACTTGGTACAGACCTCCGAAGTGGCCCAACTCGGAAAGCGTGAAGCGGTCGCTCGTGGACGCCACCAACTCGCGGAGGCCTTCCTTCGTGCGTTCAGCGGCGTCGAGGTCGACGCCCGCGTCCGCGTAGCTCAGTCCGTCAGACATGCTCTTCCGCGGGGACCTGGGTTTCGAACGCGGTGATCTTCTTGAATTCGGCGACCCGCTCTTGAATTTCGGCGTCGGGAAGATCCTTCAGCCGATCGACGCTGAAGCGCTCACACGCAAAGGAGCCCAGCGCCGAACCGAACACCATGGCCCGGCGGAGATCGGCGGGACTCAGGGATTGTGCGCGGGCGAGATGCCCCACGAATCCTCCGGCGAACGCGTCACCCGCCCCCGTAGGGTCGAAGACCTCCTCGAGCGGATAGCCCGGCACGTAGAAGATCCAGTCCTCCGCGAAGAGGATCGCTCCGTGCTCGCCCTTCTTCACAATCACGATCTCCGGGCCTCGCTCGCGAACCCAGCGGGCGGCCTTGAGGAGGTTCGACTCGCCCGCGAGCTGCCGCACCTCCTCGTCGTTGACCATGAGAATGCGGACGCGCGACAGAAGGCTGACGAGCGAATCGCGGTTCCCCTCGATCCAATAGTTCATCGTGTCGCAGACCACGACCTCCGGAGCATGCACTTGATCCAGCACCTCGTGCTGGAGCGCCGGATCGATGTTGCCGAGGAATACGTACTTCGCGCCTCGGAAGGACTCCGGAATGTCGGGCTGAAAGTCCGCGAAGACTCCTAGGCGAGTCTCGAGCGTGTCCCGCGTGTTGAGGTCGACGTGATAGCGCCCGGCCCAGAAGAAGCTCTCTCCCTCACTGCGTTGGATACCAGAGAGATCCGCTCCCCGGTCGGAGAGAAAGGCCAGTTCGTCGAACGGATAGTCGTCGCCGATCACGCCGACCAACTGCACCGGGTGGAAGAACGTCGCCGCCGCCGAGAAGTACACGCCCGAGCCGCCGAGCACGCGCTCCGCCTGCCCGAACGGCGTCTCGACGGAGTCGAGGGCAATGCTACCTACGCAAAGTATGGACATCTGTACGGCGTCACTCTTCGTCGCTGGGGTCAGAATCCTCTCGTGTCATCCGGCGCGGCGCATCGATTCCGAGCAGCGCAAGCCCGTTGCGAAGAACGATTTGCACGGCCCGTGCCAGCGCCAGGCGAGCGCCGCGAACCGCGGGGTCGTCCACGAGCACCGCCCACTCCGGATTGCGCGTCGGATTACCGGCATGGTACCACGAATTCGCGGCACCGGCGGTCTGCTCGAGGTAGTCGCAAAGCATGTGGGGAGAGGCGTGCTCCGCGGCCCGCATAATCGTGTCTGGGAGCCCTGCGAGCTGCTTGACGAGCTCCCTCTCGGGGTCGAGTGCGAGAAGCGTGAGGTCGGCCTGTCCCGGCTCGATACTTCCGAGATCCACGCCGGCCTTGCCGAAGATCGAGCACATGCGTTCGTGCGCGTAATGGGTCTGGTACACCGTATGCTTGTC
>JADFLD010000308.1 GCA_022564535.1 Gemmatimonadota bacterium | reverse complement strand
TACGCCCGCTCCGAGTACACGCGGAAGATCATTGTGGCGATGATGAGCGGCGGCAGGATTGCCAAGGCGACGAGCGATAGCTGCCAACTCAGCAAGAAGAGGATGACGATTGCGCCGATGAGCAACAGGAGCGCCTGCACGATCATCAGGAAGCCTGAGTTTAGGACATCGGAGAGCGCGTTCATGTCCGCCGTCATCCGCGCGACGAGGCGTCCCGAGTTCTCCTTATCGAAGAAGGACATCGATAGCCGCTGGTAGTGCGAGAAGAGGCGCATTCGCAGGTCGCGCAGGACCTGCTGACCGACCCAGGTAACTGTGTACGTGCTGATGGCCTGCACGATGTAGATCACGATTCCCAACGCGAAGAACCAGATAGACGCCACGACGATCGCGTTGCCATCGCCCTTGATGATGCCGTTGTCGATGGCCTGCTGGATCACGATGGGCCGGGCGAGGTTTGCGAGTGCGAATACGCAGATGGACGCGATCGCGACTGCGACCATGACCCAAAGCGGCGCCAGTAGCCGTATGAGGGGCCTAATCACGTGTGTCGTCTGGAGCTCAGGCTCGCTTCCGTTACGGCGCGTGTCGGCCATCGCGCCGCCGCCTCCTCCGCCTCCGCGCCACATCATGCTCGCGCCTCCACTTGGCCAAGGACTTCCTGGTACCGACTGTTGCCCGATAGCAAGTCTGCGTGTGAGCCAATGTCCACGACGCGGCCTTGATCGATCAAGACGACTTGGTCGGCGAGCGCGATCGTCGAGATGCGGTGCGAGATGATGACGGTCGTCCGGCCCTTCATGACTCGACCGAATCCCTCGAGTACCGCCGCTTCAGAGGAAGGGTCGAGCGCGCCTGTCGCCTCATCCATGACGAGCACGACCGGATCCGCCAGGAAGGCTCGAGCGATCGCCAGGCGCTGACGTTCTCCCGCGGATAACTGCTTGCCCCGCTCACCGACGACGGTCGTCGGGCCGTCAGGCATGGAGGCGACCAGCTCGCCGAGCCCCGCGGCTTCGATCGCGTCCATGACGTCGACGTCGGTGGCATCGGGGCGCGCGTAGCGCACGTTTTCTGCGAGGGTGGTGTGGAAGATGAACGGGTCCTGCTCGACGACGGCGACGTGGCGACGGACGGTGGCGAGCGCCAACTCCCGCATGTCGTGCCCGTCGAGGAGCACCCGACCCTGATCGGGATCGAGCTGACGCGCCAAGAGGTCGGTGAGCGTCGACTTGCCGCTCCCGCTCGCACCCACGATCGCGATGAGTTGTCCAGCGGGGATGTGCAGATCGATACCCTGGAGGCCTTCGTGACCACGGCCGAAGTCGAGGTGGACGCCCTCGAGCGTCAGGGCTCCTCGGCATTCCGTGAGGGCAACGGGTGACCTCGGTTCGGCGACCTCCGGCGGGGTGTCCAGGAGGTCGTGGACCCGAACCAGGGAAGCGCGCGCCGTCGCGAGGTTCGTGTAGATGCCCATGAGCCCCTGGATCGGGGTCATGAGCCGCATCTGATACGCCATGAACGCGACGAACGTCCCGAGCGTGGTGAGCCCATGGATGACCCGGTACCCTCCATACAGGAAGACGACTGCGGTCCCCGCCGAGAGAATCAGGCCAGGAAGGCCACCGGCGAGATACGTGAAAAGTCTCATCGACAGGAGCGCTTCTACGAACGAGTCGTTCTTCGCACGGAATCGGCCGACCTCTCGGAACTGGGCGTTCGAGCCGACGACGGCGCGCATGCCCTGGAGCGTCTCGATGAGGAAGGTGCCGATGTCGGCGCTGCGCTCCCGAAGAACACGGACGCGGTCCTCCAGCTGCCGTCGATAACGGAACAGAGCCCACAACGACGGTGGCATCATCAGCAAGCCGACAAGAAAGAGACGCCAGTCCAGGTACAGGAGCATGGCGACCGTGCCGACGAGCGCGACGACCTGGCCGAACCACGCGAGCGCTGCCTCAGCCGTCACGCGCTGGATCTCACCGATATCACCGTTGATGCGCGAGACGATATCTCCGAGCGGCGTCTTCGCGTAGAACCTCGGCGACAGTCGCTGGAGGTGCCGATAGAGATCCAGACGCATGTCGAAGAGGATATTCGCCGAGACCCTCGTGTAGCGCATCCCGCTGAATACGTTGAACACGAAGGAAACTGCGGTGATTCCCACGAAGAGTCCGACGATGCGGAGCAGGGCGGAGAAGTCGCCCAGAATGAGCGCGTCGTCGACGAGCACCTTGGAAAGGTAGGGCTGAACGAGGCTGAGGAGGGTTCCGGCGAGCGACAGTGCGACGACCGGAGCCAGCGCACCGGCGTACGGGCGTACGAAGCCGAGTGCGCGCCGGAAATGCGGGTCCAAGATGGTCACGGTGTCAGTCTCCGTAGCCGCGTAGAGAGGGTGCGCCGATGGACGTGCCAGGCGGGCTACGGGCGCGTGTCGCCTCCCGGAATCACCGCGACCCCGAGCATGTCTACGTCGAACGTCACCGTACGAAGCAGCTCGAACGTGCCCACGTCGTACACGTCGATCGTGTTTCCGGCCCGGGACACGTACAGCTTGCTGCCGTCCGCGCTGACCTGGAGGCTCATCCGCGGCCGACCCTCGAATGGCTGGCGGCGGGATACCCGTTCGTTGACGAGGTCGAATTCCCAGAACTCGTAGCGGCCGATCTCGGAGTAGAGTGCCCACGCCTTCCTCCCCCCGGGGGCCAAAGTGAAGCTGCCGACCGGCACGTTAGGCCCGAGTGTATGGAGCTCCATGTTTTTCTCGGCCAAGTCGACCCGAGCGATGCCGATCATGCGGCGGTGGTTGATCGGGTCGGTGACACGCACGAGCCCCGTGAAGAAGCCGGGTTCCTCAAAGTAGCTGGCGGTGAAACTGGGCCTCACCTGCCCCAGTCCCGGTTCCAGCTCCTGGGAGATCTCCCAGCGGTCGACTTCGGTGAAGTTCTCGGACTCCAAAACGATCATGTCCTCAGCCGAGAAATAGACGAGACTCCCGTCGGGCGAGAACATGAAGCTCGCGCGTTCACGCTCATGGCCGCCGGGCCACGGGATAGTG
>JADFLD010000307.1 GCA_022564535.1 Gemmatimonadota bacterium | reverse complement strand
TGCGCTCCCTGCAGAGATCCACTTCGACCTGCCTCAGACTGGACGCGACACCGCGCTCGAGCGAACCCAGTCCGGGCTCTCGTGGGTCTCGGGGGACGGTCGGATGTCCGCCGTCGGTGCCACCCCGGCACCGAAATCGATCGACGTCTCGGAGGGGGACCGCGTTCGCGTGGTGATTCGACCGCCGGACGAGGGGCCGTTCAGCCTCGTCGTCGCGGCCGGGTCCGCCGCGACGGTCAACGCGGCCTTCGCCGCCTCTGCCCACCTCCCCGCACACGGCCGACGGGCAGCCGAAGGGCCCTGTGAGGGAGGTCTCCGCCTCGCGACCGGGCTGCGAGATGTCGATGACGGCGTCGCTTGGGCTCGGGCCCGCCTCAGGGCCATCATCGATCGAATGGCGGTGGGGGGCGATCTCTGCCACTCGCGCGACGCTGAGGTGGGCCGCGGGCAATCCTACCTCCTCGCGGGGCTCGCGGCGGTCGGTTCGGGCGATCGGGACGGCGCGCAACGTGCCCTGTCTGCGGATCGGTCTGAGGGGACCGCGGCGGGTGCACTCATCGCCGCCCGCTACGCCATGGCCTTCGGGGACGCATCGCCCGCGCTGAAGTACGCACGTGCTTGGCTCGCCACCGGTGCCCCGGCAGGCGGCTCTTCGGCGCTGGGCTCGACCCTCGAGGCGATGGTCCCGCAAGCCCTGGCTGACGCACTGCGTCACTCGGCCCCTGCGGCGACGATCGAAGAGTTGAGAAAACTGCGCCGGCCGACCGGACGAAAACTCCCCGTCATCGGAAACCCCGGCGGCGCTCCGCCAGGGATGGGAATACCGGAAGGCGACGTCGGGGACAACGCAGGGAACATCTTCCGCACCGACCCGGACGCCGCCTGGATCGAATGGCGAAACGCTCTCTCGCACGGCCTGGCGGGCGGACCCGCCGGTCCTGGCAGCTGGGATTCGGTCGATGTGGCCGTCGAAGGCGTTCCCGGGACGGCCACCGCCGGAATCCTCCTGACGCTGACCCGCGGGCTCCTCGGACTCGACCCAGACGCCCCTGTGGGAAGAATTCGAATCGCGCCTCGACTCCCGTCTCACTTGACGAGGTTTTCCGCGCGGGGCATCACCGTTGGAGATGCGTCCCTCAGCCTGGAGTACGAACGGTCAGGCGAGATCTACCGATTCACGCTCTTGCCGGAGATCGCGGCGGTGCCGCCTCTCGTGGTCTTCGAGCCGGCCGTCCACGGACGCATCCGAGAGGTGCGCATCGACGGAGAGATCGCCGACTTGGAATCGCACTCGGCCGGTCCGATGACCGTGGCGCCGGTTCAGATCCCCCTCGACGCGCCCCGAACGATTGAGCTCGTCACGATATGACGAAGAGTCAATCCTCTTCGACGACGATGTAGCCACTCTCGATGAGCAGCTCCCGCAAGCGGGGTTGCCGGTCCGGCAACAAAGTCTTCGCAATCTCCCGCGCGAACCGGATTCGATCCGGTTCTGTCACATCGTCAAGTATGGCGATCGGGGCGCCGTAGCGAAGGAGAATGCGTTTCGCATCGACAGCGACTGAATCATCCACGACCACGTCACTCTACTTTTTCAGGTTGCACCGGCAGCCGCCAACGATAACTAAGAGGCCCCGTCCGTCCAGTGGGAACGATGCGTCTCCTCAATGCATGGTACGCGTGCCCTGGTCGTCATCGAAGAGATCAGGGCCACGCCCTGGCATCACCAGGGGACCGTTCAGTTGGAAGCGCGGGACCTCGACGCGGAACTGTTCGCCGTTCTTCCGGGCGAACGTGTAGTAGCCCTCCATGAATCCGACGGGGGAGCGCAACACACAGTAGCTCTGGTACTCATGCGAGTCGCCCGGCTCCAGCAGAGGCTGCTTCCCGACCACCCCCTCCCCGTCCACGAGAGAATCCTCGCCCACCGCATCGTGAATCAGCCAGTGCCGAAAAAGCAACTGAGCCGAGGAGTCGCCTTCGTTTGCCATGCGGATTCGATAGGAGAACACGAAGGTGCCGTCCGCCGGGTCGGAATCGGCGAGCGAAAACCGCGGCGTTACTTGGATGCGGATGCCCTCTGTTGCTTTCTCGTAGCGCATGACGGACGCGGGGTTCCGGAGTCGTAGCACCTCAATACACCGCGCACAGGCGAAAGTCACAAAGTGGCCTCGCCGGGCCGTCAGCTCCGATCGATGACAACCGTGTGCTTGGAGCCGACAGAGAATACGAGACTTCCGCCCAAGAGTTCGACTACGGCGTTCGACAGCTCGTCCAACTCCACCGTGACGGAGACCGCGATCAACTGTGTGGTCTGCGGATCTCCGGGTAATCCCCCAGGAAGGCTGTAGAATTCGTACTTGAGTTCGTAGCCGTTGCCTTGGAACGAGAACCCCTCGGGCAGAAACTCAACGAGCTCCGAGGGCACCACGCCCTGGGCGGCATCAGGCGGCCAGCGTTGGTAGTTCCCGTTGTAGAGCACCGTCGCGATGCGCACGACCTCGAAATCCCCCGCCACTTCGGCCGCCCGCGCTCGGTACGTCATGCTTCGCAAATTGGGAATCGCCAGCCCGGCGAGGATGCCGACGATCGAGACCGTCATCAAGAGTTCGATGAGCGAGAATCCGCCCCTGCGCGCTTCCATCCGCCTCGTCGGTGCGCTTCCCATTCGTCGCATGGTCATCATCCTTGGAGGCCGGCAGCCAAACCGGGGACGAAGTCCGCCACCGTCGTCGTCGAGGAGTCGTACACGATCGTCTCTGAATCGATCGTCATGATCAGCAGGTAGGTCGAGTCACCTCGTACCGAATAGTCGACGCCCTGGGCCGCGAGCGTGCTGTGCGCCTCATCCAGCGTCGCGGGGAGCCGCCCATTCTCGATGAAGAACATGTCGATCCTCGAGATCCCGTCGAAGTACATCGCCGTGCGGGCCTGATCGAGCCGCTCCGCGGTGGGACGGCGGTCCTCGATCGGGTTGACGATGAGCCAGTCTGGTTGCGCTATGAGAAAGTAGAGCGCCAAGACGCCGAGCTGTGCGGTAAAGGGCAACATCCACTTTGACGGACCCTTGATCTCCACCTTCCGCTTCGAA
>JADFLD010000021.1 GCA_022564535.1 Gemmatimonadota bacterium | reverse complement strand
TCGCCACCGAGGAAGGCGTCGGCCGGGAGCCTGCCGAGCCACACATGGGCGTCGGTGACCGTTACGTCCGTACCCCCGTTTCCGTAGCAGATCGGCCCAGGCGACGCTCCTGCGCTCCTGGGCCCGACGCGTAATGCCCCTCCGGCGTCCATGCGTGCGATCGAGCCACCGCCTGCTCCTACGGTGTGGATGTCGATGATCGGAATGGAGGCCGGCTGCCCCCCAATCGCGAACTCACGCGTCCGTAGTGGTCGGCCGGGACAGAGAGACACGTCCGTCGACGTCCCGCCCATGTCGAAGGAGATCACCGACGGGTGTCCGGACCGCTTGGCCCACGTCAGCGCCCCGATCACCCCTCCCGCCGGACCGGAGAGCACCGTATGGACGGGCTCGCGCCGGGCGCGCTCGATCGGAAGCACGCCCCCGTTCGATCCCATGATCGACACCCGCTCGGCGCCGGCCTCCGCGGCCAGACGTCCGAGATATTGGTCCATTATCGGCGCGATGTATGCGTTTATGACCGTCGTCGACGTCCGCTCATATTCTCGGAACTCGGGGACGAGGTCGCTCGACACCGAAATCGGCAGGTCGAGGTCGGCGAGAGCGCCGGCTATTGCACGCTCATGCTCGGCGTTCGCGTAGGAATGGAGGAGGCATATCGCCACCGCCTCGGCGTCACGAGCACGAATTTCCCCGGCCAGCGTGGCAAGCCGGGCACCGTCGAGCGGGGTGATCTCCTCGCCCTGAGGGCCGAGTCGGCCTCGCACGCCCAAGCGGTCTTCGCGCCGCACGAGCGGCGGCAGACGGTGCCCGACGAGCGCGTAGAGCTGCGGACGATCTTGGCGTCCGATTTCGATCACGTCCTCGAAGCCTTCGTTGGTCACGAGAACCACTCGGGCGCCGCGCCGCTCCAGCAGCGCATTCGTCGCTACGGTCGAACCATGCAGGAGGATGAAGCTGTCGTCCGCACCCAGCATCTTCCGGATGCCGTCCAACACTGCTTGGGAAGGATCGTCCGGTGTCGAGGCGACCTTCAGCGTGCGAACCGAGCCCCCTTCGAGCAGGACGAGGTCCGTGAACGTCCCTCCGGTGTCGACCGCCAGAAGCAGCGGCGAGTGCTTCGATGCGCCTCGGGACATGGGTGCGTAGGCGCTCCGCTCAGCGGCGGCTACCGGCCCAGCTTCTCGTACAGGATCGCCAGCGCCCCGATCCCCTTCTCGAAGTTCTCGATCGGAAGCCATTCGTTCGGCGCGTGAAGGTTGCAGCCGGGAAGTGAAAAGCCGACGAGCAGCGCGGTCGCGCCGAGCCTTTCCTCGAACTCGACCACGATCGGAATCGAGCCTCCTCCCCCCATGGGGACCGGTCGGGTTCCGAACGCCTCTTCGAGGGCTTCCGAGGCGGCCTCGAACACCGGACCGCTGAGGCTCGCTTTCCAGGGGCGCCCACCGTGCAGCTCGTTGATCTCCACGGTTACACCCGCCGGCGTGACCGATGCCAGGTGCGCATCGAGCCGCTGCCTCACCCGCTCCGGGTTCTGATCGGGCACGAGCCGGAAGCTGACCTTCGCCATCGCGTGGTTGGGAAGAACGGTCTTCGCTCCGTCACCCGTATACCCGCACAGGAGTCCGTTCACGTCGCACGTCGGGCGGATCCAGAGCCGCTCCAGCGTCCCGTATCCGACCTCGCCCACGAGCTCCGGGACGCCGAGCTCCGATGCGAATGCTTCGTCCGTATGCGGAAGGTCGGCGATCTGTCGGCGGGTTTCGGCGTCCCACTCGACGACGTCGTCGTAAAAACCCGGAATCGCGATTCGACCGTCGGCGTCGTGCAGGGAGGCGATGATCTGAGCGAGTGCGTTGCCAGGGTTCTGGATCGCGCCACCGTACTCACCGGAGTGGAGGTCGCCGTGCGCTCCATGGACGTGGATCTCGAAGTACGCCAGCCCCCGGAGCGAGAAGAGGAGTGAGGGCAGACCCTCGGCAAACATCCCCGTGTCGGAGATGAGGACGACGTCGCACGCGAGGCGGTCCCCGTTCGCCTCGACGAAGGGCACCAAATTGGGGGAGCCCACTTCCTCCTCGCCCTCGGCCAGCAAGATCACGTTGATCGGCAGCTTCGACCCGGTCGCGAGATGCGCCTCCAGCGCCTTCACGTGCATGTACAACTGACCCTTGTCGTCCGCGGATCCGCGGGCGTAAATGCGCCCGTCGCGCTCGGTAGGCTCGAAGGGGGGCGAGGTCCACAACTCGAGCGGCTCGGGGGGCTGGACGTCGTAGTGCCCGTAGATCAGGACCGTGGGAGCGTCGGGCCCGGCCCCACGCCACTCGCCCAGTACGATGGGGTGGCCGGGCGTCTCCAGGATCTCGGCCTCGAGTCCTGCCTCCTTCAGACTCTCGAAAAACCACTCTGCTGCCCGGCGGGTGTCAGCGTCGTGCTCGGGCTTCGCACTGATCGAAGGGATGCGCAGGAAGTCGTACATCTCGGTCCGAAAGCGACCGAGGTTGGCGTCGATGAAGCTCAGGACGTCTGACACTATGGACGCAGCCTAGATTAGCGCGCGGAGGCCCCAGCGATACAGGAACGTCATCATGATCGAAAAGATGGCGGCTCCGGCCATGCCGCCGACGCTGATGGCGAGGGGGTCATAGAGGTGGAACGTACCGACGCCGAGCATGCCACCGATGACGGCTGCGAAGGCTCCGAGGACCGCGATTATCTGTGCGTGTCCAGGTTGCTCCTCGGGCCGGCTGATGATGGCCCTCATCACGAGCCCGATGGACGACCCCATGATGATCCAGATGGCGATGCCGATCCAGTTCTGCATATCTGATACAGTGAGTTCGTGGGAAAAAACTGCAGGAAAAAGTTACGCCAACCTCCTGGTGACGGCCAGAGCGGCCCAGGAGTTTGACGGGCTCGATGGCTCCTTGTTGATTGAATAATGGCGAACGAGATCATCGATATCACCCGCTACCTGAGACGCGAGCCCGCGACTGACCTCCCCCGTGGGGCGATGTCCCTGTGGGGTGCGGACGGTGAGAATTCCAGATTCGCCCTGCCGCTGTGGCGCATGATTTATCTGGCGCAGGCGGAGCGCGGGCTCATCGTATGGGCCGACGCCGAGGGCGATCGGCTCCAAACGCCGTTCGTGGCCCTCGATCTCGGCGAAGAGCCTGCGCGGACCGATATCGACGATGCCACGATTCCCCGCTTCAGTCTCGACGAGGCGCCGAACCTGGTGGATCTCGATGGCGAGGGGGTAATCGTCTACTTGGGATCTCGTGCGGGGCGTCTCTGGACGTTGGTGATCGTGGGCGGCTCAGACCGGACCGAACCACTCGACGCGCGCACGCGCGAGGATATCCTGTTCCTGGCGGGAGAGTGTGCGGGCCTTCTCTTCCTTCGGGATCTCGCGGACGCGATCGCCCCCTCGCAAGAGGATGCGGAAGAATAAGTCCCAAGAGGGGCCGTCGACGGCTCCTTACTCCTTCTCCATCCGACGCTTCAGTTCCTCGAGTGCGGCATCCACGTCGAGCGGCTCTGGTGGAGCCTCGTCCAAGTCGATGCGGTACTCCGAAGGCTTGTCGAAGTCGAGCTGGTCGAAGGCTTCTGCCGCCTCACCCTGAGCGCGATTGCCCTCGATCTTCTCCGCCATCCGGTCCAGTTCGCTGAAGAGGTCGTCGGCCGCGGAAATCGTTTCGCGTGCGCCCGATCGACCCGTCGTGGAAGTGAGCGCCTCTCTCTTCTCCTTCGCCGTTCGGAACCCCGCGTACATCTCCTCGACGGTTCGTTGGCGGAAGGTCAGCTCCTCTTGCAGCGCCGTCACTTTCGTTTCCAGAACCTCACGATGTCGCTCGTGCTTGGTCGCGTACCGCCCTGCGAGGTCCGCGGTCTCGTCGTCGTCGATCCCTCGCGCCATCTTCTCCCGGCGCCGCGCCGTCGTGGCCTCGTCGGTCAGCCGGCGGATCTGAGCGTGGGTTTTCTCCAGTTGATCCTCGAGTCCGGCGACCTGAGCCTTCTCGTCGGCGATCTCCTTCCTCATGCCTACGAGAAGCTTGTCGGCCGTCTCGGAGACCTGACCGCGGCTCAACTCTTTGTTGAAGTTGTCGAGTGCCTCGCTGAAGGCGGCACGGAGGTCTTCGAACATCTCTCAATTCCCGCTCGGACCGTGGATCGTTCCCCCACTCTACGCACAGTGTGGGGGCGTAGCTTCAGTTGAGGAAGGGCTCGATCCGCTGAGCGAAGGAGTTACGGGCCCGATGCAGGCGGCTCTTCACCGTTCCGAGGTTGACGCCCGTGATCTCGGAGATCTCCTCGTAGCTCTTTCCCTCCAACTCACGGAGACGGAAGACGAGCCGGTGGTGTTCCGGCAGCGTCTTCACGGTGTCCTCGACGAGGCGGCGCAAGTAGCGCTTGCGATACAGGTCGTCCGGGCGCATCGAGTAGTCCTCGAACTGGATCGGGCGATGATCGTCGTCCCAGCTACCGGTCAGGCGCTGAAAGAGCACCAGCGGGCTGCGCGACCGATTGCGCAGTTCGTTCTTCGAGAGATTGCTCGCGATCGTGTACACCCACGTCGAAAACTTCTTCGACGTGTCGAACCTGTGCAGGTGCCGGGTCACACGGATGAACGCCTCCTGGAGGAGGTCCTGGGCCCGATCGGCATCACCCGTCTTGCGTGTGATGAAATGGATCAGGCGATCTCGATACCGATCATACAAGTTCTGAAAGGCACCCGGTCGTCCCTCCAAATGGGCCGTGACGAGTTCCTCGTCGGTCAAATCCTCGAGAGGTGGCTCTGCGAGGAGCTGGCCCGGCTTGTCCGAATTGGCGTTGACCATAGGTCCAGTGTCCACGATTTTAGGCCCGAACGCTCGAAACGTTCAATTATTTGATCAATAAGATGTCCGAACCGGACGGGTCCTTCAAGGCACCCCCTCGCGACTTACACGCGCGCTGAGCCGTCGACCGGGGCGGGAGCCTTCCCGCCCACGGTCTGTTCAACCCAAACGATGGCTCAGACCCACGAGGGTACCCCCGTCGGAAAAGCCGTCGTAGAGCGCTTGCTCCGGCGGCGGGACCTTGTCCCGCGACTGAAGCGCCGCCTCAGCAGCTCGATCCATCTCATTCGTCGACTCGGCTTCGATTTCTGCGAGAACGTCCGGCTGGACGCCCCGTGTCCCCAAGTAAGCCTCGAAGAGGCCCAAAGGATCCCGCCGTCCCCACTCGGCGAAGAGTCCGTCTGCGAAAGTCTCCCTCGCCTCGCGTTCGTCGTGGGTGGCGTGTCCACCCATGCGGAAGGTGTCGGCGACGATGACGGCCGGACCCTCGCCGGCCCGACAGCGTCCCGCCGCGATTCGGGTTGCGGCATACACGTCGAGCACGTTGTTGCCATCGCAGCTCCACGACTCGATGTCGTACATGGCCGGCCACGCGTGCAGATCGCCGGCACCGTGGACCTCGAGGCGAGTCCCGAGCGCGACCTGGTTGTTCTGGATGACGAAGATGACCGGCAGATCCTGCACCGCTGCCAGGTTCATGCCCTCGTGACAGGCTGCGGTCTTGGTGGCACCGTCCCCGACCCAAGTGAGGGCCACACGCGGCTCGTCGCGCATTTTGAACGCCAGGGCGACGCCGGCGACGATCGTCACACTCGTGCCCATGTGGCTGATCGGTTGAATGATGCCGGCGTTCAGATCGCCGACGTGTAAGTCACGACCACCGCTCGGCGAATCAGAAGTAGCCAGGTATCCTCTGAACATGTCGGAGAGAGACATGCCCATCATGTGCAGCGCCCCGGCGTTGCGGATCATCGGAGAGACGATGTCCACGCTCGGGTCCAGGGCGCGCACGGTTCCGACGGTGACCGCCTCCTCTCCGGTTCCGAGCCACGCCTTGGAGATGACGCCGGTGCGGACCCAGCGCTTCAACCCGATATCGTGGAGACGCGTTCGGAGCAGGTCCCGGTATAGGGAAAGCAGGTCTGATTCCGAGAGGCCGGCGACGATTTCGGCCCGCTCCGGGTCGGACTCCACGGTCCGGACATAGGCCTGGATCAGGTCCGGATCGGGAGCCCAATTCACGTATTCGGGCGGGTCGAACGCGGGGTATCGCTTCATGACATGAAAGCTAGTGCTGGCTACACAGCACTGGAACAAGCGCCAGCTAGCGGATACCGAAGACGAGTGTGTCTTGGCGAACGCGCGGGGGGAGGCTTCGTGCCGGACAGCGAGCGGGGGAGGTGAAGGGTCCCTCTGGCACTAAAAACCAGCCCCCCAGGGTCGGCCAACGAGATGACCTCCGCTCTCCCCCACTCACACGCGTCAGCCGGAGCTGACCCCTGTATATAATCCGCGCCTCAAAGGGTGTCACTCTCAATTTGGTACGTTCGAGAAATTCGTGATTTCGACCCTTCCGTTGCCGATGTGGGTGAGGTCTTTGAGATTAGCTCGTCCGCTCCCACCGACCGACGAGACCCGTTGACGGACTCAACTCCCGCCGCACTTCAGTCCACCGGCCCACGCAGGATCCAAGCAGTCGTGGCGCTCAGGGTTCTCGAGGTCATGAGAGACATGGATTCGCCCGGTGAGATGCTGGAGGCTGAGAACCCGACGCAAACTATGCCACGTCGGTTCGGACTGAGCGACGTCGTCGAGCGACAGATCCGCGCGTACAAGGAGGACATACGCCGGCGACTGAGCGACGAGGAAGTCCATGACCTGTTCCGATTCGTGATCCGGCGGCCGGATGGGGCGGAGGTCTTTCAAGAGGTCGGCCGATTGCTCGCCCAGGGTGACCGCCCTAGGCGGTGGCTTCGACTGCTCCCCCTGAGCTTGCGATACCGCGCGGCTAGGTCTCGGGCCCGGCGCAGGCTGAAAAAGCTCTTCGGGCGCCATGTGGGCGGGTTCGAGAGGGCTCCGTTCGTGATCGAGGGTCGCTCGCTTCTCTTTATCGCGTCCGACCCTGGAGGCGACGCGTGCCACCTGCTCTCAGGTTTCGCCGAGGAAATACTCGAGCAGACCCTCGGCGGAAGCGCGCGCGTGACCCACACGCTCTGTCAGGGCATGGGTGACGATCGGTGCCGGTGGGAGGGCCAGCTCGTTGCGGCTGCGGCTACGGTCGACGATATGCACGAATCGAGCGAAAAGGGCTGACCGTGGTCGAGAGGGGAACGGTCGCTCCGGACTTCACACTCGAGTCCGACGACCGCGGGCCGATCGCGCTCTCCGACTTTCGAGGCCGGAGCGTGGTCCTGTACTTCTATCCGAAGGACGACACCCCGGGGTGTACGATCCAGGCCTGCGACTTCCGCGACTCCCTTCCGCGCTTCGAAGGTGTCGACGCAGTCGTCTTCGGCGTGTCCGCGGATACGGTGGAGTCGCACCGGGCCTTCCGAGACAAGTTCGACCTGAACTTCTCGCTCCTGGCCGACATCGGTGGGAAGGTCTCCGATGTGTACGGCGTCTGGCGGGAGCGGAGTGTCCCGGGCGGAACGGCCATGGGGATCGAGCGAAGCACGTTTCTCATCGACGAGGACGGTATCGTGGTGGGCGTGTGGCGGAAGGTCGATCCGAACGGCCACATGGAAATGCTCGCGAATCTGTTGGGCGGCTGACCGCAGCATGTTGCCCCGGGTGGGTCACCGTGCGAAGATTTTCCCCGTGCTCCATTAACGCCATTCGTTCGGAGTCCCATGGAATTCGCTATTCCCATCGCCGTAGGCGTCGTCTTCGGCGCCGCAGGGTTCTTGGCCGGTCGGTCGGCCGGCAGGAGCGCAGGTGTGGAAGAAGGCCGTGGCGACGCCGACCGCCGACTTCGACCCCTGATCGACGCGGTGAAGAGGGGCAAGGCTCCAGACCGTGCGAAGTCTGGAAGCGCCGAGGCGGAGCTTCAGGCAGCGCTCGAGCAGGGGTGGGCTCCCAGGGAGGTCGAGCGTGAGCGGGCCTTACATGAGGCGATCGGACGCGTGAGCGCATTCCTCGACAGCAGCGTGCGCGAACCGTTGTCCGGGATTTCGCGAAACGCGAGCGCGGGCGAGCTGAGGGAGCGCGTCGATCGCGCGCTCGGAGCGCTGCAGGATCTCGACTTCTTCATCTCCGAGGTCGATCAGGCTCGGGAGGGTACCGATCTCGGTAAACTCGCCCAGGGCGTCTCTCGTGAGTTCGCTGCCGATCAGGATGTAGGTGTTCGTCTCATGATGAGCAGCTCTCCGGTTCGCGCCACCGTGAACCCGTTCGCTTTGCTCGATGCCCTTTACCTGGTTCTTCACAACGCAGGCCGCTTCGGGGGCGGCGCCACCGTAGACCTGACGGTTGCAGAGTCGGGTGGGCGGGCGTCGATCACCGTCCGTGACCGTGGGTCGGGCTTCAGCGAGGAGGCGTTCGCCCGAGCCTTCGACCCGTTCTACTCCACGTCGGACGAGGGACTCGGGCTCGGGCTTCCCCACGCCCGCAAGGTGGTCGAAGCCATGGATGGTCAGATTGAGCTACGCAACGTCCCAGACGGTGGAGCCGAGGTAGAGATTTCGTTCCCAACGGCGTAGCAACCCGATCGTCTGCGGCGTCCGCCTCGAGCCGTCCGCCCCGACGTCACTCGTTGTGGGGCTCGACGTCGGAGGGGACCCGGTCTTCCGCCATGAAACCCACACCGACGACGCCCACGACGACGAGGCCGATCCCGCTCCACCCAATTGTCGAAAGGCCCTGGGATAGCAGGAGGGTCGCGAGGACGCTCGCCACGACGGGTTCGACCGCGGCGGCGATCGCGACCCGACTGGCCTGGATGCGCGATAGAGCGTCGAAGAAGAGGAAGTTCGCCACGGAGATCGTGAGCGTGCTGAACGCCAGCAGTAGCATCCACGCCTGACGCGAGTCCGGCCAGACGATCGGCCCGCTGGACAGGGGCACGACCCCCGCGAGGAAGAGACACGCGCCCACGGTGCTGTACACGACGGTTCTGGCAACACCGTATCGAGGGGCAGCGTAGCGGCCGAAGAGGGTGTATGCCCCGTAGCTCGTACCCGCCAGCACGCCCCACAGGACGCCGGTCGTCCCGAACGTGGCCACGACGTCTTCGGCGCCCAGCACGGACAGCCACACGCCGGACAGGGTGACGACGAGCAGGAGGATGCGTGTGCGGTCAGGCCATTCGCCGAGGAGGGGGCCCGAAACGGCGGCCACGAGCGCGGGGGCCAGGTAGAGCATCGCGACCGTGGACGGCACGCCGACGGCGTCTGTGGAAAACTGGTATGCCACCTGGAAGATTGCGACCAGGAGGCCTCCTCCGAGCAGCAGGACGAGAAGGCCGCGCGCATCCACGAGCAGTGCACGGGGATGGACGAGCCCGACCGTCACGAGCAGCAGTCCCCCGCCGATCAGGGGGCGCAGGAAAGCAAGGCTTTCGGGCGGTACCCCGAGCCGGAAGAGGTTGACGGCGAAAATCCCCGATGAACCCCAGAGGCACGCGGCACCGATTGCCTCGACGTACCCGAGGAGTCGCCCACCTCGGGCGTGGGACGTCACACGTACCCGTAGATCTGATAGAGAAGGAGGTAGACCACCAGGCCGGTCACCGAAACGTAGGCCCAAATCGGGAATACGAACCGGGCGAGCCGCTTGTGCTCGTCGAATCGTTGGTGACGTACGAGGTAGAGCAGGCGCAGCACGAGCGGCACTACGACGACCGCGAGAATCATGTGCGTGATGAGAATCGTCAGGTACACGGTCTTGGCCACGCCTTCCCCGGCGAAGTCGTGCGTGCCCGTGAGCGCGATGCGCGTCAGGTAGAAGACCAGGAAGATGGCCGACGCTCCAACCGCGGTCAGCATCGCGCGGCGGTGCTTGTCCACCACCTTTCGGCGAATGAAGTAGAACCCGACGCCCAGCGCCACGGCGCTCGTCGCGTTCAGGGTCGCGTTGATCTTCGCGAGGAAGTCACCCACTTCAGCTATGTTCATGTAGCCAGCGTAGCGGTCCACACGAGCACGCTCAATAGGGCAGCAGCCACGAGCGTGTGAAGCGATACAGGCGTGACGGCCAGCACGGTGATCACCGAGTAGACGCCGAGACCCACCTGCACGACGACGAGGGCCGCTGCCGCGTCGAGCCACCTCCGAACCGAACGGGGAACGTCGGCGCGATATGCCCAGGTGGCCACACCGAGAACGGCGATCGTCGCGACGATCGCGAGCAGGCGATGAAAGAAGTGGGCCGTGATTTGGAGGTTCACGAACGGCGGCACGATTCGTCCAGCACACAGCGGAAGGCCCCCACACGCCATGCCGGCATCGGTGTGGCGGACGAGTGCTCCCAGGACGGACTGGACGAAGACCAGCCCGGCGGCGAAGGCCGCGAGCGCCCTGAGTCTCGGGCCCGTGCCCTCACCGAAGCTCTCGGTCGTCCGTCCTTCATCGGCGGGCTCGCCTCGCATGACCGCCGCCGTGTCGCTCGTGGCTGAGGCCAGCACGGTCGTGAGTGCCAAGAAGAGGAATGCGAGGCCCAGGTGTGTCGTCGAGACCATGTCCGGGAGCTTGTAGATGACGGTCAGGCCGCCGAACACGGATTGGACCAGCAGCAGGACGATCCCACCGAGACACGCCCTGAAGATCCAGGGGCGACCCGACGTCTCTTTGCGCGCGAGCCAAGTCGCCAGACCGAACATCAGGATGAGCCCGCCGGCGACGAGTCGATGCAAGTGTTCCCAAAAGACCCCCCCGGTCATTTCGGGCGCCAGGGTGCCGAAGCACGTCGGCCAGTCGGGGCACGCGAGACTGGACTCGGTCGCGTGCACGATGCTTCCGAGGTAGAGCAGCCCGAGGGTCCAGATTACGGTGACTTTGAACGCGCGCGGGTGAAGCACCTAGCCCGTGGCCGCTGCTTCGGGGGTGCGTTCCTGCGCCCCGGATTCCGGGTTCTCGCCCCGCTCGAAGGCCTCGAGTTGCTGTCGATACGTCTCGACCGAAATGACCCCCTGCTCGAGCCACTCGAATTCACCCGCCAGGAAGCGTTTTGCCACGCTGTACGTCGCGCTGTCGTCGTTGCGGAACAGGGCCCGGAATCGTGCCGAGTTCCGTCGACGTGCGTGGCGACAGTAGGCGTCTGCCAGGGCGTCCGCCCCAGTCTCCTTGCCACCGAGCTCTTCGAGCATCTTCACCCGCAGGATGACGGCCGTCATGACGAGCAGATCGGCTCCGATGTCTACGATTCTGCCGAGCACGGCTTGGCGCCTCTCCAGCCCGGGGCCGAATCGCACCATGATGTGGAAAATGGCCCGCGCCAGGCGGCGTGACGTCCGTTCGACGTAACGCATGTGCCGCGCCAGGGAGCCGAACTCGGCGTACCTGGGCCAGACACTCCAGCCGAGGAATCGGGTCGGGTACCACCAAGCGTAGTAGAGACCGGACTTCACGAGGGCCTTCAGCTTGGCCCCGATCGAAGCTTTCGGATTCACCAGATCGCCAGCGATGCTCAGGTGACGGTCCACCGCCTCGCGGGCGATGAACAGCCGCATGATCTCCGAAGAACCCTCGAAGATCAGGTTGATGCGCATGTCGCGGAGGTAGCGCTCGATGGGGTACGGTGTGTCGCCCCGACTCAACAACGACTCGTGCGTCTCGAACCCACGACCACCGCGCACTTGCAGCGCGTCGTTGACCAAGTCCCAGCCGGTTTCCGTCGCCCACAGCTTCGCGATCGCGGCTTCGAGCCGAATGTCGAACTTCCCGGAGTCGGCCATCGCCGCAGTGAGCCCGACCATCGCCCC
>JADFLD010000306.1 GCA_022564535.1 Gemmatimonadota bacterium | reverse complement strand
CGATGCGGCGTGTCGCTTCCAGCCCGTTCGAGCCCGGCATGGAGAGGTCCATGACGACGACGTCCGGCTTCAATTCGCGGACGCGGTCGACCGCCTCGTCCCCGGTGGCCGCCTCGCCCACCACCTCCACACGGCTCTCTGTCTTGAGGAGGGCCTTGATGCCGGCCCGGAACATGGCGTGGTCGTCGACCAGCAGGACCTTGATCGTCTCAGCCACCCGAGCCTTCCGGGTTGGTCACGGGCAGGGACACGCGGACGCACGTCCCCTCTCCGGGCAAGGCTTCGATCACCAGCCGCCCCCCGATCATCGTCGCGCGTTCCTGCATGCCGACCAAACCCAAGCCTCCTTGCCCCTCGGACACCTCGGCCAAGGCGAATCCCCGACCGCTGTCCTTCACCTCCATTACGATTTCATCACCCTCCCGGCTCAACCGGACGACTGCCCCATCCGTCTTCGCGTGGCGCCGAGCGTTCGACAACGCCTCCTGGATGATGCGGTAGAGCGCGAGCTTGGCCGTGATGTCCAAGTACGGGTCGACGACCCCGAGGTCGGTGTGGACGGTAAAGCCGCCGGCCTCGTTGAGGCTGCGAGCGTGCGCCCGCACCGCCAAAGCGAGCCCTATATCCTCGATTTCGGGAGGCCGAAGGCCCCGGGCCATCCGTTTGACACCATCGGCAGCTTCGACGATCTCCGCTCGAATCTCCTCCAAGAGTGAACGGCGGGCCGCCTGGCTCCGCTCCTCGGCCAACCGCCGTACTCGAAGAAGCAAGGTGGCGAGCCGCTGCGCGGTGTCGTCGTGCAACTCCCGAGCGATACGTTGGCGCTCCTCCTCGCTCGCCCTGAGCGCGCCCTCTGAGAAGTTTTGGAGCCGGCGGTAGTCGGTCACGTCACGCACCGAGCAGATCACACGCGGACCTCGACCCTCGTGCGTCCACGGGCTTAGGCTGATCTCTACCGGGAAGGTACTGCCGTCCTTGCGCTGACCCCGGAGATTGAGCCCTGCCCCCATCGCGCGGGTATGCGGGTCGCTCGCGAAGCGCGCTCTGTGCGCTTCATGGGCTGTGCGCAGCATCTCGGGCACCAGAAGCTCCACGCTCTCACCTAACACGTCCTCTGAGGTCCACCCGAAGAGTGTCTCGACTCTCGGGTTCATGGCCCGGATCGCTCCACCCTTGTCGACAACGAGGCAACCGTCTGGAGATGCATCGAAGATCGCCCGGTATTCGTCGCTGGAAGGCACTCGGCTCGGGGCTCCTCGAACTCTTGGCTGTGGGGGAATCTCCCACGATTTCGGCGGAGCATTCCCCACCTGCGCGGTGACGAACTCCCCGACATCGGTCTTGGTCCCGATGGCCCAAAATATAGACGTCTGACCGAAGACCGCGAGGGCCGGCTCATCGTCACTCGGGAGAGAGCGGGCAAAGGAGATCAAATGTACAAGCAAATCATGGTACCCCTCGACGGATCGATGTTCGCTGAGGCCGCTCTTCCTCTGGCCCTCTCCGTGTCGAAAAGGACGAAGGCCGAGCTCCATCTGATAACCGTGATCGCGCCGGCCTCAAGCTTCGCGTCCACCGAGTGGGAGACCTCTGCCACGGAATGGGGCGGGAGCTACCTCCTGGCAGTTCGCGAGCGTGTCTTGGCCCAGGCTGGCGGCGCGGTGATTACAGCGCTTCGCAGCGGCCACGTGGTGCAGACGCTCCTCGCCGAAGCCCACAAGGCCGATGTGGTTGTCATGGCAACGCACGGCCGCGGCATGCTCTCGCGGGCGTGGCTCGGGTCGGTGGCTGACGGGTTTTTGCACCAGGCAGACAGGCCCGTGATTCTCGTTCGACCCCAGGAAGGCACGGCCCCGGTATCGGTGAATGGCGTTGGGACACTGCTCGTTCCGCTCGACGGGTCTGAGCTGTCCGAGTGCGCGCTCGCTCATGCGACCGAATTCGGGGAGCTCTTCGGCTCGGCGTACCACCTAACCCAAGTGGTCTCGTACCCTTTCGATATCGCCTCCCCATACCTGCCCCATACGGTGCAGGTGAACCGCGACGTCCTGGCCGACGCGAAGGCCGACTCGGCGGAGTACCTGGAAGCGCACGCCGAGCGGATGCGCCGCCGGGGACTGCGGGTCACCACTTCGGTGGCTGTCGATCCTCAGGCTGGGCGCGGGATCCTCGACGAGGCGACTGCCGTCGGGTGCGACGCTATCGCGATG
The DNA here is from genome assembly GCA_022564535.1 of Gemmatimonadota bacterium. Next base: position 884 of record JADFLD010000306.1, on the reverse strand, counting down.
GCAACCCACGGACGAACCGGCATCAGTCGGGCGGTCCTCGGGAGTGCTGCGGATAAGGTCCTCCGCGGAACGCACGTACCGCTCTTGCTCTATCGACGCCCCACGACTCCCACCTCAGGACCAACAAAGGAAGGCTGATCATGCTCTCTGTGAACGATATCATGCAGACGGACGTCGTGAGGGTGACGACGGATACGACGGCTCCGGACCTTGCCCGGCTCCTCGTCGACGAGCAGATTAGCGGAGCCCCGGTGCTCGACGGGAAAGGGGAACTCGTGGGCGTGGTGTCGGCAACCGACCTAGTGCGTCTCGTAGCTGATGTCTCGGGCGTCCACTTCGCGCCGTCGGCGCCGCGCAGTGAGGATCGAACTGACGACCCGGACGAAGATCGGCCCTCGGACGATCCTTACGGCTACTTCCTTACAGAGGACTTACCCCCCCAGGCTCGGCGCCTCCTCGAGGAGCTGCGCGAGGATGATTTCGCCACAGTCCTCGTCCGCGAGATCATGACCCGAGTGCCGTTCTTCGTCGAGCCGGATACACCGCTGCCCGAGCTATGTGAGTTCTTGGTGCGCGGTCGCATCCACCGGGCCTTAGTCGTCGAGGAAGGACTGCTCCTTGGAATCGTCACGTCGGTAGACGTGATGCGGGCCGTTGCGGAGAAGCGGGTGCTCTACCGACCCACGCCCCGCGAAAGGAATCAAGAGCAGTTTCTCAGCCGCTCTTGAGTCGCAGCTATACACAGCGAGGACTCCTCGTTCTCTCCAACATTGGGAATCTGAAAAATGAAACGCATAGCACCACTCGCGCTCTTCCTACTGCTACTTCCTGCGTGCCTTCAAGACGCGCTAGAAACGGGGTGGAAGGTCGAACCAGATCCGGCC
>JADFLD010000305.1 GCA_022564535.1 Gemmatimonadota bacterium | reverse complement strand
TCTCCCACGATGCGTTCGCGGAGCTTCCGGAGAGCGTCGGACTCCGGTCGCCAGATGCCGGGGGCCACGAAGACCTCGCCGGGCGCGACGTGGAAGTAGAAGCTGGGCGCGTGCGCGTCCTTGGACTGGTCGTGGCGAAAGTGGATGCCGGTGGCGGTCTTGTACGGCGTCTTGTCTTTCGAGAAGCGAGTGTCCCGGTAGATGCGAAACAGGGATCGCGGCGTCGCCATGAAATGGGGGCTGAGCTTCCGCAGCTCAAAGCCGAAGTCCTGGATGAACCGAAGAGCCGGGTCCTTCACGTCCTCTTCGTAACGGGACTTGTTCTCGGCGAACCACTCCCGGTTGTTGTTCTCCTTCAGGTCCCTCAGGTATCGAAAGGTCGCTTTCGAGAAATACGGCTTTCCTGTCACGTTTTCTCCCCTACGGGTAGAGCCTGCGCGTGCTCCAGCCACCGTCGCTTCGCGAGAAGACGAGCCGATCGTGGAGCCGATCTGCTCGGCCCTGCCAGAACTCTATCGTCGTCGGGACAATACGGTACCCACCCCAGAAAGGGGGCAGGGGCACGTCTTCGCCAGCGAACCTCTCCTTTATCTGGCGGACTCGCTGCTCCAGCTCCGTCCGCTCGGCGATCGGCTGACTCTGTTTCGACGCCCAGGCCCCGACCTGGCTGGCACGGTCTCGCGTCCTGAAATACTCGAGACTCTCCTCCTCCGTGAGCCTCGACACGGTGCCTGCCACGCGGACCTGTCGATGGTGGACCGCCCAGTGAAAGCACAGCGCCGCGTGTGGGTTCGAGTCGAGCTCCTCGGCCTTTCGACTCCCATAGTTGGTGAAGAATACGAAGCCGGAGGCATCCGAGCCCTTGAGGAGCACCATGCGTACCGATGGGAGGCCGTCTGGCGTGGCCGTCGCAAGCGCGACCGACTCCGGGAGGAGGATTCCGGACTCGCGCGCGGCCTCGAACCAGGACTGAAAGAGCTCGATGGGGTCGGCGTCCTCTGCGGCCTCCGGAATCCCACCGGCGACGCCCTTGCCCAGGGTCAGGACAGTCTTGATCGACGACTTGAGCGACATGGAATCTCGAGGCGAGGAAGCGTGTGGGCAGCCGGGAAGGTGCATGGACCGGAGAGCGGTCACAAGGTCGGCGCCACGCCTTGGATGACGAGCTGCAGGGGCACCTGTTGACCTGTGGCCTCACACCGCCCAGATTATCTCATCCCCCCCCAGGGGGGGTGGGCACATCACGAATCGATGGAGCGGTCAACCTTTGACGCACGAGAGTACGGCGGATGTCATTCAACGCCTCAAGAGCGTTGAGGGCCATGTGCGCGGTGTCCAGCGCATGGTGGACGAGGGGGCGTATTGTATCGACGTCGTCAACCAGATCGTCGCGATCCAGAGGGCGCTCAAGAAGGTCAGCGGCCTCGTTCTGGACGACCACCTGCATTCGTGCGTGACCGACGCCATGCGCGGCACCGACGCGACGGCGCGCGAGCGTGTGCTCGGTGAGCTCATCGAGGTCTTCGAGGCGTCGGGGAAGGTTTAGCACTCTGGTGTTTTTTCGACGGGTCGCGGGCGACCCCGAAATTCGAACTGAAGAGAGGAAGCGAACATGACGAGCAAGACTGTGAACGTTCCCGGCATCAGCTGCGGGCACTGCGTGGCGACGATCGAGCGAGAGGTCGGTGAGCTGGCCGGCGTCGGATCCGTGAAGGTGGAGCAGGCGAGCAAGGACGTGACGATCTCCTGGGATCCCGAGGCCACCGACTGGGTCGTGATCGAGGAGACCATGAAAGAGATCAACTTCCCACCGGCCGGGTAGGCGGCCAAGGCGTGGGGAAAGGACTGATGAGAGGTTTGCTCAGATGACGACCGCTAGCGCAGAGTCCGGCCAAGCCGTACTCCCGATCACCGGAATGACGTGCGCGAACTGTGTCGCCACGGTCGAACGCACCCTGCGCAAGACCGAGGGCGTGGAGGAGGCGTCGGTGAACTACGCGTCCGAGCGCGCCTCCGTGCGCTTCGATCCCGCGGTGACTTCGGTCGAAGAGCTGGCCGCCGCGGTGAAGCGGGCCGGGTATGGGGTCGTGCTCGCGGCCGAAGACGAGCTCGACGACGCGGAGGCGATCGCCCGGGCTGCAGAGATCGCCGATCAGGCACGGAAGTTCTGGACCGGCGTGGCGTTCGCGGCGCCGCTTTTCGCGCTGAGCATGTCGAGGGACTTCGGGCTCCTCGGAGCGTGGGCACACGCGCCGTGGGTGAACTGGGTCATGTTCGGGCTCGCGACGCCGGTGCAGTTCTACGTAGGGTGGGATTACTACGTGGGTGGCTGGAAGTCGTTGAGGAACGGAGCCGCCAATATGGATGTGCTCGTCGCACTGGGCTCATCCGTCGCGTACGTGTACTCGGTCGTCATCACCGTGGCGCTTTCGTTCGGCAGCACGATGGCGGGAGAGCACGTCTACTTCGAGACCGCGGCGCTCATCATCACGCTGATCAAACTCGGAAAACTCCTCGAGGTGAGAGCCAAGGGCGAGACGGGGGCCGCGATCAGAGAGCTGATGGAGCTACAGCCTCCCACCGCGATGGTGGTCCGTGACGGGGTGGAGGTCGAGGTCGCGGTGGAGGAAGTCGTCGTCGGCGATGTCCTCACCGTACGGCCGGGAGACCGGGTGCCGGTGGATGGCGTCGTGCTCGACGGTCGTTCCGCCGTCGACGAGAGCATGCTGACGGGGGAGAGTCTCCCGGTGGAGAAAGCCGAGGGCGACAAGGTTGTCGGCGCCACGATCAACAAGACGGGCGCTTTCCGCATGCGGGCAACCCACGTCGGGTCGGACACCGCATTGGCGCAGGTCGTCCGCATGGTGCGCGACGCACAGGGCAGCAAGGCGCCGATTCAGCGTCTCGCCGATCGGGTGGCTGCCGTCTTCGTGCCCATCGTCATCGTCATCGCGGGGCTCACGTTCCTCGTATGGTGGCTTGTCGTGGGGGGCGGCCTGGCGCCCGCGCTCATTCGCATGGTCGCGGTTCTCGTGATCGCCTGCCCATGTGCCTTGGGTCTGGCGACGCCGACGGCGGTGATGGCCGGTACGGGGCGGGGGGCACGCATGGGAATCCTCTTCCGCACGGCCGAGGCCCT
>JADFLD010000304.1 GCA_022564535.1 Gemmatimonadota bacterium | reverse complement strand
ACCCCTCCCGAGCGTCGGAAAAGGGTGTTTTCCGTTTTGGAACGTGCGTATACGAAGGCCGCGCAGCGTACCGAGCTCGGTCGGCTCGCTGCTCGCTTCCAGGCCGTCGCCGACATCCATCACCACCACGCGCGCGGCGATGTCAGTATCTCGATCCAATACCTGGACCACCAGCGGTACGACGATGTTGCCGTCTCCCCGTTCGAAATCCACCCGTTCGAGATCGCCGACGCAAAGAAGCAGACCAAGACGAGCCGAGCGGACGTCAACGCGCTCAGAGTCCTTCGCAAGGAGCTCCGCTCCGGCATCCTGGCTGCGTACAAGAAAATAGAGCCCAGAGTGAAGGACGCGATTCGCGATCGCGCAGACATGGGCCACATTCAGATCCAGGTGACCGTGGACCTCCGCCCGGCGGAGTAAGCGTCCGGGGGTGACGGCGGCCGCGCCCCGGGTTCTGCTTCTCTTCCTCGACGGGGTCGGGGTCGGCGCCGAAGACCCGGACATCAATCCGTTCTTGCGGGCTCGGATTCCTACCTTGCTGGAGTTGATGGGCGGCAAGGTGCCGACACTCGAACGACCGTCGAACGGCGGATCCCACGGCGGGGCGTTCCCGCTTTCGGCGACCCTGGACGTGGCCGGTCTCCCGCAGAGCGGGACCGGTCAGGTCGCGTTGCTCACCGGGGAAAGTGCGGCGGAGCTCCACGGACGACACTTCGGGCCATGGACCCCCGTTCGCCTACGTCCCCTCGTCGAGCGACGCAGCCTCCTGCGGCGGGCCGTCGACGCCGGCCGAAGAGTGGCGTTCGCGAACGCATATCCACGGGGGTGGCCCGGTCCGCGGGGCAGCCGAAGAATCGCCGGTCCGCCCCTCGCCGCGCAGGGCGCCGGGATCCTCACCCGCCACGAGGAGGCCTTGGGATCGGGGGACGCGGTCTCCAGTGAAATCGTCAACGATGCCTGGCGAGACCGGCTCGGATACGCGTGGCTTCCGGTGATCACCGCGCAGCAAGCCGGGGCCAATCTCGCCCGCATCGCTTCCGAGCACGACCTCACGCTCTACGCGCACTACTCGACGGATACGGCCGGACACGGAGGGACGATGGAGCAGGCCATGGAGGCGCTCGAACGGGTGGACGCATTCGTGGAAGGGGTGGTGAACGGCCTCGGACCCGAGGTTCTTCTCCTGATCGCCAGCGATCACGGAAATATCGAGGACGTGACGGTCGGTCACACGCCCAACCCCGCGCTCGGCGTGGCAACGGGACCCTGCGCGGGCCTGGCAAGCGAAATGCGTGACCTCCGCAGCGTTTGTCCGTTCATTCTCGGCCTCATGGGAATCGAGTCCTGAGCGTCTGTCGCCTTCCGCCATCGGCGTGCCCCACGGCACGTCACAACGTATCGGATGGCGATTCACCGCAAGATCCTCGGAGAGCTCCTTGTCGACACCGAAGGAGTTGACCCGCAACTCCTTCTCGAGGCTCTCGGAGCGAAACGGCGCACGGGCGAGCGGGTGGGCGAGACCCTCGTGCGACTCGAAGGCACGACCGGCGAGGCCGTGGCCCGCGCGCTATCCCTCCAACTCGGCCTGACATACGTCGACGGGCCCCTCGTCGCTGACTCGCGCACCCTCGAAGCCGTCCGAGCGGAGCTCGCTCGAGCACACCGAGTGTTCCCGCTCCAACTGAGTCGCCGCACGATCCGCATCGCCATGGCCGACCCGCTGAACGTGGCCGCCATCGACGACCTCCAGTTTCAGACGGGCCGGCGCGTAAACGCCGTGGTCGCATCCGAGCGCGCCGTATCGGACGCGATCCGGACCCATTATGACGCCACACTGTCGGAGTTCGTCGACGCGCTGCCCGAGGAGCTCAGGGTTTCGGCGGATGACTCGTCCGCTCGCGCGCTCGAGGAAGCGACGCAGCGGGCACCCGTGGTGCGCCTCGTCGACCGTCTGCTCCGAGACGCAATCGACGTGGGGGCGAGCGACATCCACATCGAGGAGACGGGTGGCGACGTGCGCATCCGATTCAGAGTCGATGGGGTTCTCAGGCGGACGGCGGACCTGCCGGCGGCCGTGAAACGTGCGGTGTTGTCACGGATCAAGGTCATCGCAGGCATGGACATTTCCGTTCGACGTCGGGCTCAGGACGGGCGCGCGGTCCTTGAGCACGACGGTCGGCGACTCACCCTGCGGGTCAGCACGCTCCCGGTGAACGGAGGCGAGAAAGCCGTCGTCAGAATTCTGGACGCGGAGTCGGCCCCCCGAAATCTCGACGGTCTCGGCATGGCCGCCGAAGATCTGGCACAGCTCCGAAACCTGCTCAGACGGGGCGAGGGCGTTCTGCTGGCGGCCGGCCCCACCGGGAGCGGAAAGAGCACGACCCTCTTCGCGGCCTTGTCGGAAATCGACCGCGATGCACAGAACGTCGTTACGCTCGAGGACCCGGTCGAGTACCTCCTCGCCGGCGCAAGCCAAATACAGGTCGACCGCCGAGCTGGCCTGGGTTTCGCGGAGGCCCTGCGCGCGATCTTGCGGCAGGATCCGGACGTCGTGATGGTCGGAGAGATCCGGGACCGGGAGACCGCAGAAATCGCGATGGCCGCAGCCGTAACCGGCCACATGGTCTTGTCCACGATCCATACGACGGACGCCCCGGGCGCCATCACCCGTCTCCTTCACATGGGCGTGCCCCCCTTCCTGGTCGCCGGTGGCCTGGCCGGCGTCGTCGCACAACGCCTGGTGCGGGGTGCGTGTGCCGACTGCCGAGGACGGGGATGCGAAAAGTGCGACCGTGGTCTGCGCGGGCGCACGGGCATCTACCAAGTGCTCACCATATCCGACGCCATGCGCGACGAAATCTCCGGAGGCGGCTCATCGTCCCGCCTACGTCGTCTCGCGTCGGACGCCGGAATGAAGACGCTCGACTCCGACGCCCGGCGCGCCGTCGCGTCAGGACTGACAACCCCCCACGAAGTCGCTCGGCTCCTGTACGCGGGAGCGGCCGCGAGCGTTCCCTGCGTCCGCTGTGGGTCGGGGACTCCCGTCGGTGCGCTGGCGTGTCCGGAGTGCGGGTACAGCCGGGGGAGAAGCTGCTCGTGTGGAAAATCGCTCGAACCTGGGTGGCGCTACTGCCCTTGGTGCATCCGCAAAGTG
>JADFLD010000303.1 GCA_022564535.1 Gemmatimonadota bacterium | reverse complement strand
TCCGTACCGCGGTGATTCCAGAAGACCTGGATCTCCCCCCTCTTGAGCCGATTCGTGATGTCGGGCACGACCCACGGCTTCACGCCCCTGTCGATCTTGTCGAGGAAGTGGACCAGCGTGACGCGCGCGCCGTTCCTGAACATCTCCAGCGCCGACTCGACCGCGGAATTGCCCGCGCCCACGACGAGCACGTCCTGATCGTAGTACGGGTACGGCTCGTGGTAGTAGTGTCGCACCTTCGGGAGATCCTCTCCTGGCACTCCGAGGAAGTTCGGGGTTTGGAATCCACCCGTAGCCACGACTACAGCGGCTGCCGCATGGACGTTCTCCGTACCGTCCGCCGTGCGCGTTTTCACGGTGAAGTCGCCCTCGGACCCTTCGACCTCGACGACTTCCTCGTACTGGCGCACGTCGAGGTCCCAGTGCTCCACGACCCGACGGTAGTAGGTCAACGCTTCGCGGCGGTTCGGCTTCGGGTCCGGAATCGTGAACGGGACGTCGCCGACCTCCAGCAGGACCGCCGTGCTGAAGAACGTCATGTAGTACGGGTAGTTCAGCAAAGAGGAGGTGACGCACCCCTTGTCGAACAGGACGCACGAGAGCCCGGCCTTCTTGGCGGCGGCGCCCACGGCGATCCCGCAGGGGCCCGCGCCCACGACGATGAGTTCGTATCGATTCTCCATAGTCCGACCGATACCCCATGCTCGGGATCTGTTCCGACGTTGCTGGAGCCCCGGTATGGGGTCAGAATGCGGTATGGACTCTGCAGAATCCGAAGCGCGGAAGGCACTGAACCGCTTGCGAAGAGCGCTGGAGAAGGCCGAGCGAGAGCTCAGGGCGCTCGAAGGCGCGCTCTCTCACGCCGAAGGGGACGATTTCCCCGTCGAGACGTATCGTGACATGACCGGCGCGATTCAGCGTGTGCTCGACTTCACGGATGAGGAGGGCGCGCGCCTCCAGGAGAAGATTCTTCACTCCGGAGGGCTGGAGCCCGGCCGGGTACGTCGGCAGTAGAGCTTACGGAGCCGAGGACCATGAAGAGGCGAACGTTCATCAGGACATCGACCGCGGCGGCGGTAACCACCGTGATGACCCCTCAGTTCGTGCGGGGTCAGCGACGGGCCGATCTCGTGCTGAGAGGGGCCACGGTGTTCGACGGTACCGGCGCACCGGGCCGTGAGGTGGACGTCGGCGTCACGGGTGACGCGATCTCGCAGGTGGGTCCCGACCTTCCTTCGGCGTCGACGGAGCTCGACCTGAGAGGACTCGCGCTCGCGCCGGGCTTCATCGACATCCACTCGCACGCGGACCTTTCGCTCCTCGTCAACCGAAACGCCGAGAGTCGCATTCGGCAGGGCGTGACGCTCGAGGTCGTCGGGCAGGATGGCGGCTCGATCGGGCCGTGGTCGGACGCCCAGTTCGAGGCCATCCGCGACCGGTACCGTGGCCGAGGGGTCGAGATAGATTTTCGGGATCCTGCGAGCTTCGTCGATCGCATCGACCGGGAGCGTCCCGCGGTCAACGTCGCGAGCATGGTCGGCAACGGAGCGCTCCGGGGCCTGGTCGTGGGCAGCGAGGATCGACCCGCGACAGCCGATGAACTGGCTCGGATGAAGCGGCTTCTCCGCGACCAGATCGAGCGGGGATGCGTAGGGCTGTCCTCAGGTCTCGAGTACACGCCGAGTGGCTTCGCCGACGCGGCTGAGCTGGTCGAGCTCGCGAGCGTGCTCCGGGGAACGGGATACCCGTACGCCTCGCACATGCGCAACGAGGACGACCGACTTCTCGGCGCGGTGGAGGAGGCTCTGCACGTCGGACGAGTGGCTCGGGTCCCGGTCCAGATCTCGCATCTGAAGGCGCAGGGGCGCCGGAATTATTGGAAGGCGGACGCGGCGCTCGACCTAATCGAGAGGGCCCGAGCCGACGGTGTCGACGTGCACTTCGATCGCTACCCGTACACGGCGTACGCGACGGGTCTGTCGAATCTCTTTCCGAGCTCGTATCGCGCAGGCGGATCGGGAGCCTTCCTGGCCCGGCTCCGCGATTCGGCGAGCGCGGCGAGGCTCGAGCGGGCTTGTCGCGACAAGGTGGCGCTTCTCGGCGACTGGAACTCCGTACAGATCACGAGCACGAACGACGGGACTGCATGGGCCAGGGGGCGTCTCATGGGCGACCTGGCGCGCCAACGGTCGATCGACCCGTATGAGTTGACCGTGCAGCTGCTCGAGGCCAACGGGGGGAGCGTGGGGATGATCGGCCACGGCATGAGCGAGGAGAACACCGCGAAGATCCTCGCACACCCACTGGGTATGCTCTGCTCAGACGGTGGCTCGTACGCTCCCTACGGCCCGCTCTCGATGGGCTCTCCCCATCCACGCGGCTACGGTTCGTTCCCCCGGTTGCTGGGACACTACGTCCGCGACATCGGAGCGCTCACGCTCGAGTCGGCGATCCACAAGGTCACTCAGATGCCCGCGCGCAAGTTGCGTCTTCCGGGGCGAGGCGTCATCGAGGTCGGCGCCGCCGCGGATCTCGTCGCCTTCGATCCGTCCACCGTGGCGGACCAGGCGACGTTCGAGAGACCCCATCAGTATCCGCTGGGTATCCCGCTCGTCGTGGTGAACGGCGTGGTCACGATCCGCGACGGCGAGCAGACCGGTGATCTGGCCGGTCGGGGGGTGCGAGGCCGGCCCGCAGGTTGAGTCGTGGACCGCCTGCTAGACGGAAGTTCCGTAGCCCAAAACAGCGATTAGCGAGGCCGTAGCAGGGTATTCGATCAATCGCGAGGTACCCTGTACTGGAAACAGGGTGTCGCTACGCGCGGTAGGAGACGTCGAGAAGCTGGAAGGCTCGCTCCTGTAGCACGGTGGGCTGGGCGTACTGCGTGAAGTCGACGGCGGTGTCGCCCATGCGCACGGTATTCTTGGTGAGCGTGGCGAGATCCCGCATGAGCGATCGGAAGCTGTGGACGGGCAAGCCATCGTCGGTGCGCTTGCGTCGTGCCTTACGCAAGGCGGCCGGTGAGCGGACAGCCGGCGCTACGATGGAGGGCTTCGACGCCTGCGCGCCCTCAGGGTCGTGGTCGGTGAAGAGGATCGGGGCGAGCGCTTGTTCCATATGCAGGCGCACATAGTAGGCGAGCATGCAAAGAAAGA
>JADFLD010000302.1 GCA_022564535.1 Gemmatimonadota bacterium | reverse complement strand
TCAGCACCTTGCGCTTCCCTTTGGTCCCTGCAACCTGGTTCCAGGAGGACTCGCACCTCCAAGTCATCGCCCATGCCGGGCACACCATACATCCGTAGGCGACATACATCGCTCACGGATGCATACTCCGGTTTCCGCGTCCCCGCGGACTGGAGTGGCTTCCCGGCTACCGGATGAATCGGGTGACCCACGCAAAAGACCTCGAAGACCTCCTCCCCCTCACTCCCACCGCCTTCCACGTGCTGGTGGCCATGGCCAGCGGGCCGCGCCACGGTTACGCGATCGCTCGGGAGGTCGAGGAGCTGACAGATGGACGCATCGTCATGGGACCAGGCACCCTCTACGGATCCCTTCAGCGCATGGTCGCGTCTGGGGTCATCGAGGAAACAGATAATCCAGGGGAGGAGGGGCTCCACGCGCGGCGGCGCCGCTACTACCGCATGACTCCGGTCGGCAGCATGGCGCTTCGGTCCGAGTCCGAGCGGCTCCTCAGGGCGGTGAACGTGGCCCAGGAGCGGCTCGGAGCATGACCGAGGGACACCGCGGCCCCACCCGGGACCGAGTCCGCACGTTTTATCGGCGACTTCTCGCCTTGTACCCCGCCGACTTCCGCGACCGATTCGCCGACGACCTCTTGCAAGCCTTCGACGATCGACGAAGCGAGGCGCGATTCACGGGCGGCGCTGGCGGTCTGAGGCTCGTCATCTTTCTCCTTCGGGACTTCGTCACGTCGGTCCCGCTGGCACGCCAACAACGACGCAATTCACGAGGGGTGGATGGGATCATGTTCGACTTCCTGAGAGATCTGCAGTTCAGCGTCCGCATGTTGCTGAAAAACCCGACCTTCACGGTCGCTGCTGTGATGACGCTCGCGCTCGGCATTGGGCTCAACGCAGCGACTTTCTCCGCGATCCATGGGATCCTGCTGCGGCCCCTCCCGGGCGCTCATGCACCTGAGGAACTGGTTCAGATCTATCGCGTCTGGCCTGGGCTCGAATACGGCTCGGTGTCGATTCCGCACTACCAGGATCTCCGCGACCGGACCGGCGACGTCTTCGAAAGCGTCGGCGCATGGTTCTTCGAGCCCGTCTCCATTTCTGCGGACGGTCGCAGCGAACGAACGATCGCCCTCGTCGTTTCGGCGAACTTTTTCCAGACCTACGGCGTGACTCTAGCTCTCGGGCGGGCCTTTATTCCGGGTATCGAGGATATCGATCCGGGCGCACATCCGGTGGTGGTCATCAGCCACGGCTTCTGGGAATCGCGCTTCGCCGCCGACCCCGGAGTGGTCGGGCGCACTATATCGTTGAACGGTCACACGTTCGAGGTCGTAGGGGTTACTCCCGAGGACTTCGCCGGTCCGGTCAGCTGGGTGGCAGCCCCCCTCTACGTGCCGATCATGATGCAGCACGTACTCAGCCCAGCGTTCAACGCGATCGTTTCGCGCGGCAGCAACTCCATGAATGCCATCGCCCGGTTGCGCGACGGCATCTCCCTCGAGCGCGCCGCCCAGACTCTCGACGCGGTTCTATTACAACTCGCCGAAGAATACCCCGAGTCCTACGAAGATCAGTTGGGACACACATTGGTGCTTCAGAGCAAGGCCGGCATCCACCCCAGTTTCGGCGCCGCTCAGATGGGGATGAGCACCGTCATGATGGTCGTCGTTGCGTTGCTTCTCCTCATGGCGTGTGTCAACGTCGCTAACCTCTTCTTGGCTCGGGCCAGGGATCGACGCCGCGAGATGGGCATTCGCATCAGCCTCGGGGCGGGGCGACGACGTATCGTCCGACAACTCCTGACCGAGAGTCTCCTCTTCAGCGTAATCGCCGGTTTCGCGGGACTCGCCATCGCGAACGTGGCGGTGGGCTTGCTTGCCAACTTCCGGCCTCCGATCGACGGCCCCTTCGCGTTCAACGTCGAGCTGGATTCGACAGTTCTGCTCTTTACCGCGGTCGTGTCCTTGGCTTCCGGCTTCATCTTCGGGATGGCCCCGGCGCTTCAGGCCGCAAATCCTGAAATAGTTTCCGCTGTGAAGGGTGAGTCCAGCGGTGGGGCGGGTCGCTCACGCATGAGCAGCGCACTGGTCGTCGTCCAGATAGCCCTGTCGCTGCTCCTCTTGATCACTTCGGGACTCTTCCTGCGGGCCCTTCAGTCGGCGACGCAAATCGACCCCGGCTTCGACAGCCCAAGGAGTCTCGCACTCGCCTCGGTCGACCCCGGGCTTCAGGGATACGACGGGCCCCGCGCCTTGCAGTTCTGGGATCGGTTGATGGAGGACGTCGGCAACCTTCCGGACGTATCCAGCGTAGGTCTCACGATGCAGGCCCCTCTTACGACCGGCTCGTTCGATCGCGGCGTCGAGATACCAGGCTACGACTTCGCGGAAGGTGAGCGGTCCAGCCTCCAGTACACGTACGTGAGCGAGGGCTACATCGAGACGATGGGCATTGAAATCATCGAGGGCCGCGCCTTCACCCGCATGGACGATGACAACGGCCCGCCGGTGATAATCGTGAACCAACGATTCTCCCAGCGTTTCTGGCCCAACGAGTCGGCGCTCGGCAAAATCGTTGAAACGGCGGGCAAAGCGTGGGAAGTCGTCGGCGTCGTGGAAACGGGGAAGTACAACAGCCTCGGTGAAGATCCGACCGAATTCATGTACCTCCCGTATCGAGTGCTCTTCCGTTCGGACATGACGCTCGTCGCACGCACGTCCGGTGACCCTCAGGTCGTGCTGCGGAGTTTCCGGGAAGTCGTTCGGGCCGCCGATCCCGACATGCCGGTCTACGACGTCCGCTCGATGGAGGACCACATGGGCATGGCGCTGCTGCCGGCACGACTCGGTGGGGCGGTGTTGGGACTCTTCGGGCTTCTCGGCCTGACGCTGGCAGCGGTGGGGATCTACAGCGTCATGGCGTACTCGGTGTCTCAGAGGACCCGTGAGCTCGGTATCCGCGTCGCGCTCGGGGCGGATCGCGCGTCAGTGATGCGACTCGTTCTCGGCGAAGGGCTCCGTCTGGCCGTCATCGGAACCGTGATCGGACTCCTTGGCGCATTCAGTGCCGCCCGGCTCGTCCAGGGCATGCTATACGACGTCGGGGCGTTCGACCCGGTTGCCTTTACGGTAGTGCCGGCAACCCTCCTCCTCGTCGCCGCGATCGCGGTCT
>JADFLD010000301.1 GCA_022564535.1 Gemmatimonadota bacterium | reverse complement strand
CGGATCGGCTGCAGTGAGTACGATGGAAGCGCACGGAGTGATGGCGCTTCCCGTCGTGGGAGAAGACGGCGTACTTCTGGGTATCGTTCACCTGCACGACTTGATGAAATCGGGAGCAATCTGAAGATGATCCACCACCATAGCGGGGTCGTACGACCCCACCTCGTGGTCACCGCGGCACTCCTCGGCGCGCTTGTGGGTTGCGATTCCGAAATCAAGACGCCCGTGGCAAGCGACGCCATCCAGTCGATGGAGGCTGACCAGATCATTTTCGGGATGAAGAGCTTCCTCACGTCCAGGGGTATTCGCGAGGGCCGCGTAGAGGCGGATACCGCCTACATGTACGCCGACTCCGCGCACGCCAGCCTGCGCATGATGACGATCACCTTCTACGACGAGCTAGGCCGGGAGCGGGCGACGGTAACCGGCCGCACAGGCGAGTGGAACCAGGAAACCAATCGCATGGTGGCGCGGGGGGATGTCGTGCTCATGATCGCTTCCGACTCGAGTCGGATCGAGAGCCAGGAGATCCACTACGACCCGGGCCTCGACAAAGTCTGGAGTGATTCCGCGACGGTGCGCACTCTCGCAGACGGCTCGGTGACCAGCGGGTCCGCCTTCGAGTCGGACATGTCGTTCGAGAACCTGCGAATCCAGGATATGCGCGGCGGCGCTCGACGGATTTTCTGACGCGACCCGATGCCATCGTCCGCACACCGCCCGCGCACGCCAGACCGTCTCCTGTCGAATCTCGCGTCGGTCGGGGCGGCTCTGGCCATCGCTGTTCTTCCACGAGGGTCGTCCGCTCAGGAGGGTTGCGTAATGGGCGATCTGGGCAAGAACGACACTGCAATGCTGACGATTCCCAACGTCGGCAGGGTCACATACATCAGCGGCCCGCACTTCGTGTGCGCGGACGGCGTTCAGATATGGGCGGACTCGGCCGTAGCGTATGAAGGGAGGGCGATGACCCACCTCATAGGTTCCGTCCTGTACGTCGACTCCACCCGCGAGCTGAGGGCCGACGAGGCCCGATATTTCAGCGATCTGGGTCGTATCCAGGCTGAAGGCAACGTTTCGGTCAGGGACGAGGCTCGGGGCTCCTCCATCGAGAACGGAGACTTGGTTCTCCTCCGCCAAACCGACTTTCGTTCCGAGGAAACGATGACGGTGACAACGGGCGCGGACGGCATTCGTCCCCGGGCGACTCTGGCGCCGGCCCGGGACAGCAGCGACCTCAACGCAGATCCCGGGACCCCGTACACCGTCGTCGGCGATCGCATCGTACTTCGCGGCTCGTCATACTTCACGTCGGTCGGCGACGTCGAGATCGTTCGAGACTCGCTCTTCGCGTTCGCCGACTCCGTCGAATATGACCAGTCCCTCGGATACCTGATGCTTGAGGGGTCGGCCCGCGTCGAGAGCGAGTCGTACAACCTCTGGGGCCGTACCATCCGGATCGGCTTGCCGGGAGCAGAGACGAGCCAAGTACACGCCTTGCGCGACGCACGTCTCACGGGCGGTGACCTCGTCTTGACGTCGGCACAGATCATCGTCTTCCTGCGGGACAACGCCTTCGAGCGCCTCGTGGCGACACGGCTCGGGGATGGAGTGCAATTCGCCGACAGCGCCGACCTCGTGCGACCGGAAGCGCGGGTCCAGAGCTTCGTCCTAACAGCCGACTCACTCGAGGTCGAGGCACCCAACCAGACCGTAAGACGGATCTTCGCCGCCGGATCGGCACGAAGCGCCTCGACGTCCCGTGACTCGCTCAACGTCGACTTGCTCCCCGACATCGCCCTCAGCGACTGGCTGGAAGGCGACACCGTCATCGTCACGTTCAGGATGAACGACGCGGCCACGAGCCCTTATTCGGCGGCAGACGATGACGCCAACGGTGGACGGGACGGGCTCGACGTCGAAACCATCGTCGCTCGAGGAAACGCGAGCACTCTGTACCGCCTGACTCCCTCCGACACCACGGCGATAGCCGGAATCGACCCGCCCGCCGTCCACTACGTCGTGGGTGACGAGATCACGATCCGGATGGAGGCTGGCGAGGTCCATGGAATGGAGGTCATCGGTCGGACACGAGGCGTACATCTGGAGCCCTTGTCACGCCCGGCTCCCGCAGACAGCGCCGTGGCGGCACGGGGCACGAGCGCGGTAGCGGACTCGACGTCGACCATCGATACGGTCACGATCGCGCGTGCCCGGTCGAAGCTCGATCCCGTGGGACACCGGCCGAAGTCACCCAACACCCATGAACCGCCCGCCAAGTCGGGCGCAGCGCGAGAGGTAGATCCGTGGATACTCCCGTAGACCGCCAGGAGGGCGCCGAAGACAGCGAGGTCGCTTTCGAGCCGGCCAGGCCTGCCCCCGCCGTCATCGCCACACCGGCGGACGGCAGTCGTCTCTGGGCGCAGGGCTTGACGAAGATCTACCGCAAACGACGCGTCGTCGACAACGTGGACATCGCGGTGCAGCAGGGAGAGATCGTCGGGCTGCTGGGTCCGAACGGGGCAGGGAAGACCACCACGTTCTACATGATGGTCGGTCTGATTCCGCCGCACACCGGTACCGTCCACCTCGACGACGACGACCTGACGAAGACGCCCATGTATCGACGGGCCAGAATGGGAATGGGGTATCTAGCCCAAGAACCGTCGATTTTCAGGAAGCTGTCCGTCGAAGACAACGTCATGGCCGTCCTCGAAACACTGGGCCTTCCCAGAGCCGAGGAGAAGCAGCGGCTGGAACAGCTCCTCGGCGAGCTAGGGCTTCAGGGACTCCGCAAGAACAAGGCGTACTCGCTCTCCGGGGGTGAACGTCGCCGGCTGGAAATAACCCGAGCCCTCGTGCAACAGCCCAAGTTCATGCTTCTCGATGAACCGTTCGCCGGCATCGATCCGATCGCCGTGCATGACATTCAACAGATCGTGCGCGGACTGAAGAGCCGCGGTATCGGAGTCATCATTTCCGATCACAATGTGGAGCAAACGCTGGACATCGTCGACCGCGCATACATCATGTATGAGGGCAGGATTCGGATAAGCGGGACCGTTTCCGAACTCGTGTGGAACGACGAAGCCGCCGAAATATATCTCGGACCCGCGTTGACCACTCGGATGCGGGAGCGCTACGAGCGCCCTCGAGAAGCGACCGGCGACAC
>JADFLD010000300.1 GCA_022564535.1 Gemmatimonadota bacterium | reverse complement strand
GCCTTGCCGAAGATCGAGCACATGCGTGCGTGCGCGTACTGGGTCTTGTACACCGGATTCTTGTCGGACTGATCCAGTGCGACGTCGAGGTCGAAGAGGAGGTGTGCGTCCGGCTTGCGCATCTGGAAGAAGTACCGGGTGACGTCGACGCCCACCTGCTCGTACAGCTCACGCAACGTCATCCCCGTGCCGGCTCTCTTCGAGAGCTTGACCTCCTTCCCGTCTTGCTCCACGCGGACCATCTGATGCAGGACGTACTCGGGATATCCGGCCGGAAGCCCCAACGCCCGTAGCCCGGCGCGCACGCGATCCACGGTGCCATGGTGATCCGAGCCCTGAACGTTGATGACGCGCTCGTATCCACGCTCCCACTTGCTCATGTGGTACGCCACGTCGGGCAGGAAGTACGTCGGAAGCCCATTGGAGCGGACCATCACCCGGTCCTTCTGGTCCCCGAACTCGCTGGTCTTGAGCCACGTGGCCCCGTCCTTCTCGTACACGAGGCCGGTGTCCCTCAGAGCCTGGACCGTGTCATCGACTCGGCCATCCGAATAGAGCGACGACTCGAGAAAGTACTCGTCGAAATGCACGCGGAAGTCACCGAGGTCCCGGTCCTGCTCCGCGCGTAGCATCCGCACCGCATGGTGACGCACGGCCTCGAGAGCGTCGGCCGAGTCGTCTTCGACATACCGGTCCCCGACGTCTTCGCCGAGTCGATCCGCGACGTCCTTCACGTACTCGCCCTGGTATCCATCGTCAGGCACAGGGTCGTCCTTTCCGAAACCCTGTCGATAGCGCGCGCGCACGCTCTCGGCGAGCAGTTCCATCTGGCGGCCGCTGTCGTTGTAGTAGAACTCCCTATGCACCTTCCAGCCCGTCCAATCCAGCAGGGAGGCGATCGCGTCGCCGAGAGCCGCCTGACGACCGTGCCCGAGGTGGAGCGGCCCGGTCGGGTTTGCCGACACGAACTCGACCATGACGGCCCTGGCCTGGCCCGCGTCGGTTCGACCATACGCGTGGTCCGCTTCGAGAATCTCGTCGATCACCGACAGGACGAGCGCCGAACGGAGGCGGAAGTTCAGAAAGCCGGGCCCCGCCACCTCGACGGCCTCCACACCCGCGGCCTCGAGATCGAGGCTCGAAGCGATCTCCTCGGCGATGTCCCGCGGGGCGCGCCTGAGCTCCTTCGCGAGTGTGAGGGCCACGTTCGTGGCTGCGTCGCCGTGCGAGGGGTCGCGAGGCCGCTCGAGTTGAATCTCGACGTCGTCGACGTGCATGTCGGCGAGAACGACGCGCAAAGCCGCGCGGATGGACTCGTGTGTCACATCAGGAGTCCGAAGAACTCTTCGAACTCTTGGAGCTCTCGGACGAGCCACTCGACGACACGGAGGACTTCGTGTCGGACTTGGCGTCGGACTTCGTGTCTGACTTCGATTTCGACGAGGATTCACCCTTCTCGGCCGAAGCCTTTTTCTTGTATTCCTCCGAGCGAGAGTCGGTGATGTAGAAGCCGTCTCCCTTGAACAGAAACCCTGCTCCGCCCGAAATCTTTCGTTCAGCGGGCGCCCCACACTCTGTGCATTCGGAAACGGCGGCGTCCGACATCTTCTGAAAGATCTCGAAACGATGGCCCTTGGAGCATTCGTATTCGTACGTCGGCATGGCGGCGGCGGGTTGAGACGCTGGAACCACCCCCATCAGGGTGGCCTGAAGCCTTGCAAATTAACAACGACGAGGCCCGGATACTACCCGTCGTAGGTCCCCCATTCCCGACGCAATTGGTCGCTGATCTCGCCGAGCGTCACCCCTACCTTCACCGCGTCGATCAATGGCGGCATCAGGTTGTCGTCACCCCCCGCGACCGTTCCGATCGCGGCGAGGGCCGAACGAACCGCGCCGGCGTCCCGAGCCGACTTGAAGTCCGTGAGCCGAGCGATCTGGCCCCCCTCCAACGCGGAGTAGTCGGGCTGACCGATACGAGGAGCGTCACTATCGTCCTGGTGCATGTTCACGCCGATCACGGTCCGCTCGCCGGACTCGATGTCCATCTGGAATCGATACGCCGCCTGACCGATCTCATCCTGCATGTAGTCGATCGCCTTCGCGGCCCCTCCCAACTCGGCGATCCTCTCCAAGTACTCTCGCGCGCCGCCCTCGATCTCGTCGGTCAACGCCTCCACGTAGTACGAACCCCCGAGCGGATCTGCTACGCGCGTGAGGCCCGACTCCGAGGCGAGGATCTGTTGCGTTCGCAGCGCGAGTTTGGCCGACTCTTCCGTGGGTAGCGCCAACGCCTCGTCGTAGCCGTTGGTGTGCAGTGACTGCGTCCCCCCCAGCGTCGCGGCGAGCGCCTGGATCGCGACTCTTACGACGTTGTTCAACGGCTGCTGCGCGGTGAGCGTCGAGCCCCCCGTCTGTGTGTGAAAGCGCAGCTGGCACGAGCGGTCCGAAGCTCCGTAGCGCTCTCGCATGAGCGTCGCCCAGAGACGGCGGGCCGCCCGGAACTTGGCGACTTCCTCGAAGAGGTCGTTGTGCGCCGCGAAGAAAAAGGAGAGGCGGGGAGCGAACGTTTCGAGCTCGAGATCGGCGGCGAGCGCCCGCTCGACGTACTCGAGGCCGTTGGCGAAGGTGAAAGCGATCTCCTGAACCGCGGTCGACCCGGCTTCCCGGATGTGGTAGCCCGAGATCGAGATCGCGTTCCACTTCGGGACTTCGCGCGCGCAGAAGCCCAGGATGTCGGTGACGAGCCGCAGGCTGCAATCGACGGGGTAGATGTACGTGCCTCGGGCGATGTACTCCTTCAGCACGTCGTTCTGGAGCGTCCCGTTGAGGTCGTTTCGCGCGAGACCCTGCTCGTCACCCACGGCCACGTAGAACGCGAGCAGAATCCCGGCGGTCGAGTTGATCGTCATCGACGTCGATACCCGGTCGAGCCGGATGCCGTCGAGGAGTCTCCGCATGTCGTCGAGGGAGTCGATGGCGACCCCGACTCGCCCGACCTCTCCGGCCGCCATGGCGGCGTCGGAGTCGTATCCCATCTGCGTCGGCAGATCGAACGCCACCGAAAGCCCTGTCTGGCCCTGGTCCAGGAGGTAGCGGAAACGCTCGTTCGTCTCTTCCGCGGTCCCGAACCCTGCGTACTGCCGCATGGTCCAGACGCGGCCGCCGTACATG
>JADFLD010000299.1 GCA_022564535.1 Gemmatimonadota bacterium | reverse complement strand
AGCAATCGATCGGCCCGCGCCTCGACGTCGGCACCCTCCCTGCCCCAGAGGCCTGCCACGAAACGGAGGAACTCACCCCCGGAGAGCTTCTCGTACAGGTACGGCCGATCGGGGATGTAGCCGACCCGGGCCTTGGCGCTCTCGGGATCCTGTGCCAGATCGTCACCTCCCACGATCACCCGCCCCGCCGTGGGACGCAGAACCCCTGCAATCATGCGAATCGTCGTGGTCTTCCCCGCCCCATTCGGCCCGAGAAAGCCAAAGATCTCACCCCGATGCACCTTCAGATCGATGCCCTTCACAGCTTCGAAGCTGCCGTACCGCTTCCGTACACCTATGAGTTCGAGCATCTCCCCAAGGCCTTCGCTCGACGCCTCGGGAGGCGCAAGAATCGGCCGTTCGTCTCCCGGCGATTCGATCACGGAGATTCCTCCGGACGCGTCGATGTCTGACCTAGCACCTCGATGTCGAGGTTGCCGATGAGCCGCACGATTTCGAACTGCTGGGCGAGACCACCGACGATGAACCGGATGTGCGAGGCGTCCGCAGGATACTGGCCAAAGGTCGGGTCGACCGCGACCCACTCATCGAGCCACACCTCTGGCCACGCGTGGTAGAAGAAGGATCCGTTCACGTACACGAGACCCACCGCCGTTCGCGCGGGCAACCCGAGTGAGCGCGCCAGGGCGACGAACAGGACCGTATGCTCGTTACAGTCACCCTGGAGCGTCTCGAGGACCTGGACCGCGCTGGGCACCGAGAACGTGATGCTCTTGCGGAGCATGGCATGGACGGCGGTCGTCAGCTGACGCGCGACCTGTTTGGGATCCTGCCTCCACTGGGCCCGACGCGCCGTGATCTCACGGGCCCTGCGAATGATCCGCTCGTCATCGCTTTGGATGAGAGGCTCCGGCTCGAGCGCATCCTGCAGATCCATGAACGCATAGGGAAGTCGGTAGCCGGGCTCGACCGTGCTCCAATCCTCCCGACGGACGATGAGCGTGTCGCCCCTCAACGACTGCCGTCCGCCATCCAGCTGGAAGCCTTCCAGATCTACTCCGGTCAAGCGGAAACGCAGCTCCGCGAACTGCTCGACGTCGTCGAGGTCGACGTTGCTCCGAATGGCGGTGGACAGAATCAAGTCCTGGTCGATCGGTGACCCCGAGAGGAGGCGGGCGTCCTCCTGGGCCTGGCGCACCAGCTCGTACTCGGTCTTCTCCATGGAAAACCCGAGCGCACTGGAGGCCCTCAATATGCGGCCGTCCTCGTCCACCCAACTCTCGACCCGGATGCCCCCAAATATCTCGACGATCTTCCACGCGGGCACGGAGTCGGTTCCGGCGGCGATCCACCGCCCATCGTCATTCAAAGACGCTGAGTCGGTCACGAGGATCGTGTCGTGTTCGAGGATGTGGACCTCGACCGTCCGCGTACTCATGCTCGTGGGATCGAACACCGGTAACCGGACGATGTCCCCAACGTTCAGGCCATTGCCCATCGCCACCCGAATCGGCACGACGTTCGACATGACAGGAGGCTGCGAAAGCCGAAAGCTCAGGTTCTGCTCGCTTCCGGCCGACACGATCCGCACTTCCAGGGTAGTGTCCGGAAGTAGCACGCCGGTCGCCTCGAAGCGACCGACGTCGCTATCGAGCGTGAACTTGAAATTCTCCATCACGAGTGCAGGACTGAGTTTCACGAGCGTCCGGGCCACCGCCATACCCCTCTGGCCCAAAGCCGGAAGCTCGAGGATCATCACGTCCTCGAGCTCGAATCCATCGGGGAGTGTGTCCAACCTCGACGTGGCCTGGCCGATCGACCGGCCACCCATGGTCAACGTGTAGAAGTTGATCCCCGGCGCCAGCGACATCGCGGCGGCCTCGATGCGGGCAAGCTCAGGCTGGAAGTACTCGTCGCGAGCCTTCCACGCGACCATCCCGACCCAAACGACGATGATCGCCGTTCCCAGAACACGTCTACGCACGCTGCTTCCTCCCGCCTGACGACCGGGCCACCCAGAGGCCAGGACGGTCATGGGTACGAGGGAACCGCCACGGGGTTCCCCACCTTGAACTAATCCGGCGCCCGATGCGTGGACACCTCCTGGACCAACTGAGTGAAAAGCTCGGACTCATACGACGACGATACTACAATAGTCAGCTCGTGCGGCGGTTCCCCCCCTTCGAGATGGGTGACGAGAATCTCGACCAACCCACGCGCCGACGCCTCGGGCTCGACGACGCCCACTCCGATGCCCAGTGGGGGCATAGCCAGCGACTCGAGCGCCCAGTCAGACGCTCTTCGAAGTCCGTTCCGCAACGCCTTCCGCACGGTCGCCAACGTCTGCGGCTCGTCTTCCGACATCACCACGACGTGAATCAAGTAGTCCGCGCGAAGGTGCCCCCCCGGCGTGATCACGGCCCCACCGAGAGGGAGCGTCCCGACGCTGCGAAGCCGATCTTCCACCGCGGAACCGGCAGCCGTGGCAAGATCTCTGGACGTCGAGTTGACCGGGCTGAGGTCGGACCCGATCGCTCGCAGGACCGCGTCCGTCGCGACATCCGCCAGGCTATCCTGGACGACGCGAATCATGTGACCTGGAGCTCACGAGCCTTCCGATACATCTCCGCGGCCTCTTCATGGAGGCTTCTTCGGTCGTAGAGGTGACCCAGCGTGTAGACCGGCCGCGGATCTAGGGGCATCAACTCGGCGGCGAGCTCCATGACCGTACCGGCCTCCTCGAACTGTCCATCACGATTGAGCGACTCCGCGCGGTAGTAGAAAGCCGGACCGTTCGTCGGATCACGGGCGCAAACCCAACTCAGCTCAGACTCGGCCTGGGAGTAGAGCCCACGACGGAAGGAGAGGATACCCATGGACAGGCGTGCATCTACATCGTCCGGCGCAACGCGGAGTGCGCGCCGCAGCAAGACCTCGGCCTCCTCGAAGCGCGCAAGAGCCGTCAGCGTCGAACCGAGGTTGGTGAGCACCTCCACGTTGTCCGGCTCGAGACGCAGCGCCTCCTCGAAGTGCTCGAGCGCCCCCTCGTGCTGTCCGAGCTCGTCGAAGAGTACGCCGAGGTTGTTGTGCGCCTTCAGACTCGCGGGATTCTCCTCGACGATGTCGCGATACAGATCGATGGCCTCCTGCGCTCGTCCTTCCTCGACGAGCGCGCGCGCGCGCGCCAGCTGATTTCCGGCGGGC
>JADFLD010000298.1 GCA_022564535.1 Gemmatimonadota bacterium | reverse complement strand
GTGGACGGGATGATGGGAGAGCCGGTGCTCATAACGCTTGAATCCCTCACCGAAGTCGTGCTCCTCGACGAGTCGACTCCGGACCAGAAGGTCGAGCGTGCGATAGATGGTCGCCTTCCCGATCCGCTCTCCGCGCGAGCGTAGCGCACCTTCGATGTCGTCGACCGACAGGTGGCCACCCGCCGCGAAGACGACCTCGGCCACCGCCTTGCGCTGGTGCGTGACGGGCAACCGGAGATCCTTCAGATACCGGCCAAAGAGCCGGAGGAAGGGAGGCGAGGGTTGCTCTGTTGTCACGGATCTCGAGCGTTCAAGAACACGTCATCGTACTCTTCCATCAACTCCTCGAAGCTCTCCGGTGACGCGTCGATCAGGACCTCCCGCGGCTCGCCCTTCTCCTCCCCGCTGCGGCGCACGACGCCTTGCATCACACCGGGGAAACGGTCCGCCAGTGCCTCACCCTCACGCGTGAACGACGGCTCGACCTTGATCCCCTCCCCCGTGTGCTCGGCGTTGTATGCCACAGTAACCATGCTCCGGCGCTCTTCACCCTCCTGAAAGATACTCACGGCGATCAAGCCCTGCTCGCGCCTGCCCTTACGAACCGGCGGAAAGACCCAGAGGCGATCGATGTTCTCAATTCCCAGCCGATCTCGAAGCCGGATGAGCATCCTCGGCAGTGCTTCGGGAACTCCGGGGTCAGCGTCTTTCCGCCCCTGGGGAACGCTCACCGAGCCTCCTCCTCTGCCCGCATCGTTTCGACGACATCCCCGGTGACACGAAGTACTTCTTCGACCGCCCGCTCCATCGGCCCGGCCACCATAGCGCCCGAAGCCTTCACGTGCCCGCCTCCATTGAAGCGACGGGCCAACGCGTTGACATCCACAGGCCCGTTCGACCGGAATGAAACCTTCACTTCACCCGACTGCGCAAGACGGAACAACAGTCCGACCTGTGTCCCCTCGATGGACCGGGGAATGTCTACGATGCCCTCGAGGTCCTCGGACGTAGCGCCCAACCTCTCATACGGCTCACTCGGAATGACCATCCAGGAGATTCCGGACTGCGGGTCGTGCTCCAGCGTCTCGAGGGCGTGCTGAAGCAAACGGTACCTCCGAAGCGTCGAGGACCCGAACACACGCCCATGCATGACCTCCGGCTCGACTCCTCGCGCGATGACTTCCGAAATGACCCGGTGGCATGCCGCGGTCGCGTTGTCGAATCGGAAGCCCCCCGTATCGGTCAGGATCGCGACGTAGATCCCCTGGGACACCGCGTCGGTCCAAGGTCCGTTGGCCGCGTGGATCACGTCGTAAACGAGCTCGCCCGTGGCGGACGCACCGCTATCTCGGAGGGAGACCCCCCCGATCGCCTGCTCGCCGATGGGGTGGTGGTCGATCACGACCGTCGGCAACTCGCGGATCATCTCCTGCACGCGTCCGATGCGGGATACTTCCCCCGTGTCGAGAACCACCGCGAGGTCCGCGGAGTCACAAAGCTCACGCGCCCGTTTGGAACCCGCGGAAACAACCCAGTCGTCCTGGTCGATGAGGAAGCGGTACCCGTCCGGGAAAGCCGTCGGATTGATGATCCACGCCTCGGTGCCATTGGCCCGAAGCCACGACACGATCGCCGCCTCCGAGCCCGCACCGTCTCCGTCGGCGTTCAGGTGGGTCGTCAAGACTGCTCGTCGCGACGCCAAGAGGGCGTTCTTCGTCTCATTGACCGCCGCCGCGCGGTGCGGTGGGGTACGGTAGCTCAAGAAAGGTTCCTGACCCTGAAGTGGAAGATCCGGGCGGTCCCGTGGACGACCCGCAGAGCAAAGCTACAGCGACGGGGGGTAGGCCCGCTACCGACGAGCACGCCCGGGGAGCTTGTTGCGGACCTTCGCCCACGTCGACGCAAGATGCACGAGGCGTGATGCCTCTCGGCCTCCGGTCCGGGCCGTAGCCAGACTCGCGAGCAAAGCACTGGGTCTATTGGGATGTTGCGGCAAGTCCACGAACGCATTCCCCAACTCTCCCACGGTGTGGGCGTCCGAGCCTGCCCCTCTGAGCTTCTCGTGTCGGGCAGCCAACCCTTCCGCAAGATCGTTCGCGCGAGCCGAGTGCAGGCGTGCGTTGAACGACTCGATGACGTCGCAGAGCGGACCGAGCATCTCGGCGTACCTACCGCCTCCGCCCTTCCCGGCGGCGTAAGGATGCGGCAGGTAGGGGATCCCTCCCTGATCCCGGATTCGAGCGATGGTCTCCTGGGCCGGGGTCCCCTTCGGAATCTCATCCGACAAGTACAGGCCGATCACGTCGATACCCTCTCGGGTCTTCACTTCCTCGCCGGGAATGATCCGCTCCGGATATGCCTCGGCCATGCGGAGCGCCACGTGCAATCGATTGTGGTCTGTGATGGCGATGCGATGGTAGCCCCGCTCCAGTGCGGTTTCGAGCACTTGTTCCGGGTCCGAAAGACAGTCCCAGGAGCCCTCGGTATGCAGATGCATGTCGATGCGCATCGTCTCGATGCCCGCCTGGGTTCGGAGCTCGCTGAGGACGCGGTCCGCCTCCGCGGCCAGCGCCTCTGGAGTCCCGAAATTGTCGATGACGAATCCCGACCGTTCACGCTTGGCGGAAGAATCCAACTGGGAGGCCATGATGCGGCGTGCCTCGATCTCGTCGAGGCCACGATTCTCGATGATTCTTCCCAGACGGACTTCGACGGGAGCGTCTACGAGGACGACGGCGTCGAAGTCGCCTTGCCGACCCGTCTCGAAGAGGAGCGGGATCTCCGAGACGGCGAGCGCGACGCCCTCCGTGCGGCGCTCGTCGAGCCACTCTTCGCGGAGTGTCCAGATGATGGGGTGCAGGATCTGCTCCAGCCGCTCCCTGGCCGAAGCCTCCGCGAATACGATCTCGCGCAGCCGACCCCGATCGAGCGTCCCGTCCGCGGACAGCACACCCTCTCCGAACGCTTCGGTCACGGCGCGGAGCCCAGGGCCGTCCGGGACGACGGCTCGGCGTGCGAGATCGTCCGCACTGACGACGGGCACGCCCATTTCGGCCCAGCGAGCCGCCACCATCGACTTGCCCGCGGCGACGTTTCCGGTCAGCGCTACGCTCAGCACGTCAGGGGCCCCTCGCTCCCGCGGAGCCCATCAAACATCAGGTACTGTCCACTAGTCGCGCAGCGTTACGACATGGAAGTCGTCGTCCGTGAGCCGCACTCGGTCC
>JADFLD010000297.1 GCA_022564535.1 Gemmatimonadota bacterium | reverse complement strand
TGGCGAGGTACGGGTGGAGCGCGATCTCGATGGTTCCTCCCCCTTGCATGTGCAGCAGCACGGAAGCCCCGTCCATTCGGCGAAGCTCGTCCCCACTCGGGAGCGGCTCCCGGGGCAGCGGCCGTGGCGATGCTGTAAAGGGGCGGCCGTTCCAGCCTTCCAACATGACCGCGACGTCCTGCGCCACCGTCGGATCGTAGTCCGACAGAAACGGAATCAGGCGCTCGGACAGGCTCGCGTCTCCCAACTCACGAACGCGCTCCAGCAGGGCTCGGCGGGAGTCCCGCCACGTCTCCCGCTCGGCCCGGGAGACGCGCTCGAACGCCGACAGCACGAGCGATGCGACTTCCAACCCATTTTGAGCGCCTTCCAGAAGTCGAGCCACCGTCATCAGCAGCTGAGGGTCGTCGTACGCGAGCTGCTCGGTAAGCAGCGCGTCCACACGGTGTCCCAGGAGGGCGAAGAGTCCCTCCGTGGCGGTGCTTCTCACGTTCGGCACGGGGTCCTGGGCCAGCGTCCGCAGAACGCTCTCGTTGCCGAGCGAGCGAGCCGCCCGAGCCGCGTAGGAGCGCACGAACGGGTTCGTATGCCCGACGAAGTCGGGTAGCGCGGCCCTGGCGTCATCCGGCGAGAAGCGGCTGAGGGAGATCAGGGCGTGCGCGCTCGGTTGCCAGCCAGCTCGATCGGCCGAAACCACTTCGCCCACGGCCTCTCGAAGGAGTGACCGTTGGGCGCCCGCATCGGGGCACGGCCGATCCAGCGCATCCAGAGCGATCACGCGTATCGCCGGGGGCACTCTCGGCGCCGCAGTCGCCAACAGGTACCCGCAACCGATGTCGTCTCTAGGGCCCGTGGCGATGTGGCGCACGGCCTCGATGACCGTTTGGGGAAACGTGTCCCGCACGGATCGGCGCAGCAGCTCGGCCCTCTGCGCCGGCGGAACGGCGTCGAGGTAGCGGGCGCCCGTGACGCGCACCATTACCGCCGCGTCTTTCTGCGACCGATCGACCAGGGCCCGCGACATGCGCCGGGCCTGTCCCAGCGTGGAAAACGCGAGCGTGCGGATCCTGATGGCGGTCAGGTCGACGACCCCGAAGCCTCGATAGGAAGTAAGCCGTTCCAGGCGGGCGGCGGCGCTCGCGTCCACGCCCTCGCTCGGTGCTTGTCGCACGAGGGCCTCGAGTCCGAGCACGATGCCGATCAGCACGGCACTGGGTGCGTCGTCGCCATCGACGCGGCTCAGGGCCACCAGCTCCCCAACGGCGAGTCGTCGGTTCGCCGAAGTCAGGCGTAGCCGTCCGATCGACCGTGCGATCGTTCCTCGGACCGCCGGGTCGACCTCAGCGGCGGCTAGGGCGAGGAGGGTCGGGAGGGCCTCATCGCCCTCGGAGTTTCGCAATGCCTGCGCGAGCGCGTTGACCGCGCTCTGGCGTACAGAGGGCACGACGTCGTCCAGAAGCGGCACGATGTGCGGAACCAGCGTCGGGTCCTCCAGTCTCCCCAACGCACGTACGGCTAGCTTGCGAAGGAAGACCTGTTCGCTGGCTGTGGCGTCGACGAGAACGCTGAGTTCACGCCCCTGCGTGGGTCGTGCGTCCTCAGCGGCGAGGAGCCATAGGTAGGCGGCGTCCTGCCGTGCCCGACGGTTCGCGTCGGGCACGCAGCCGTTGATCAGGGTGCCGCAAAGCGCGAGCGCGCACGCGGCCTTCCGAAAGGGGGTGGCGATCATGGCAGGAAGAGTAGAAGGCGGTGTCGGGTGCCGGAAGGCGTCCGCCCTACGACTCAGGGAACCCCGAGGCTAGAAGACCTCGAGCTTGTGGAAGACCTCGGTGCCGTTCTTGAACCAGTGTTCGCGGAAGGGATACGGGGAGACCTCTTGGCGCAGGAGTCCCGTCGTGATCGGGTGAGGGAACAGCGTCATCTTCCCCTCTTCGTTCTCATGAACGGTGTAGTCACTGCTGATCTGGAGCGTGGTCCTCAACCGCTCTTCTCCGTTCATCATGAAGCCCTGGAGCAAGTGGGTCGTCGTCTCCCACGGGCCCGGCGTCACGCTGAGGTCGAGAATCGGGTCTCCCCCCCCGAAGACCCGAATCCGGATGCGGTCCTCGGTTTCGATGAACTGGGCGTCGATCTGTTGGTCGTGATACGGGAAATGAAACCGCTCGGCCTTTATTCGACGTACCTGGTCCGAGCTCGTGGCCGCCAGGAAGGGAAAGAATCCTGCCTTGGCGTGCTGACCCCACTGCGCCACCATCGGTGGCACGATCACCGAAAACATGATCTCCGTATACGGCCCGACCACACTATCGTCGAAGAGGAACGCCGTGACGGACAATACACTCCTCTGGTGGGTTACCTCAATCGGCTCGAGGTGCTCGGGCAGCACGGCACGGGCGTCCGTGGTCGCCATTTCGAAGAAGGCGCTGACCCCAGTGCGGAACCGATAGCTTCCGACTACGGACATATGTCGTACCGCCGGAGCACCGTCGCGATCTTCGCCGCACCTTCTTCGAGCTCTTCCTTCGAATGTGCCGACGAAATCGACATGCGGAAGCGCGATTTGTGCTTGCCGACGGCCGGGTATCTCACGGGATTTATGAAGACGCCCTCACGAAGGATCTCCTCGGCCATCGCGAAGATGCGGGCGTCGTCCCGCACCATGATCGGGATCACCTGCGACGTCGAATCACCGATAGGGAGCCCTGCGTCCGCCAGGAGGCCCTGCATGTACTTTACGTTCTCCCAGAGTTGCGTCCGCAATTCCGGCTCGCTCCGAGCCAATTCCAGAGCCTTCCGCAGGCCCGCAACGACGCCCGGGGGAAGGGCACAGGAGAAGAAGCGCGACCGCGAGAAGCCACGGAGATAATTGATCAGCTGCCGGGACCCCGCGATGTACCCGCCCTGTCCGCCGAGGCTCTTCGAGAACGTTCCGAGGTGGATGTCGATATCGTTTTCGAAGCCCTGGGCCTCGGCTACCCCCCGGCCGTTTTCGCCGTAGATGAACGCCGAGTGGGCTTCGTCGATCATCAGACGTGCCCCGTGCTTCCGGCACACCTCGACGAGCTCGGCAAGGGGCGGCTCGTCGCCGTCCATCGAATACACACCCTCGATGATGACCAGCTTCTTGCCTGCGAATCCCGTGAGCTTCTTGTCCAGGTCTTCGGCGCGGTTGTGGCGGAAGAACTTGGACTTGGACTTCGACAGAATCATTCCGTCGACGATACTC
>JADFLD010000296.1 GCA_022564535.1 Gemmatimonadota bacterium | reverse complement strand
AAACCGTCACGACGAAGAGCGCGAAGACGCTCGTCCACACGTAGAAGACGCGATCGATCCAAGGCCGGGCCGCTTCGGGCATCAGAACGAGACTCGCCCAGAAGCCGATCAGGCAGGCGATGAAGAAGCGGTTCACCAGCGGAACGAACACCCCGCGCGAGTACCGCGATGCGATCCAGGAGTACCCCTGGACCGCGAAGATCATGACGAAGAAGACCGCGGTCCATAGGATTTGCAGGTTCCGGAGGTCGGCCGAAGAGATTTCGTCGCGCACCGGCCGCAGGATGTAGTACGCGAACATGATGAAGAAGCCGTACGCCGCGGCTCGCAGCATTCCAGCCAGCTCGTCGTCGTCCTCAAGCTCGACGAAGAACCCGAGAATGGATCTCAACACCTACTACCTCCTGCGGTGACGTTACGCGTCCCGACCCAAGGGACACGACACCGACAGGAATCGTTGATGCTCACCGTGGGTCCGCGTGCCACGCGTCGAGCACCTCACGCTCGCGCTCCCGGCTCATTCCGAAGCGGCGATTCTCCCGTTGCTCGGCGGGCCGCGTCTTGTCCCACTCGAGCGTGTCGCGCGCCGTGACCGAAAGCGGGCGGAACGTGAGGCCGACGCGCACGGCGTCCCGCACGTCGACGTACATGAGCGGGTCACCGGGAATCCACGCCGGCAGATCGTTCCACGGCGAGACCTCCTGTTCCTGGAGGAAAGACTCCGGAATCCACGTCAACTCGTAGGGGTTCGATGCGATCGTCCCGATCTGATCCAGCATCGAGCCCATGGACAGCCGCTCGGCCGGGCCCGTCGCATTGTAGTCGCCCGTCGTGCCGTTTTCTGCCAGCCGCACGATCCATTCGGTCAGGTCCCGTTGGTCGATGATCTGGTTGGCGTGCTCAGGGTTGCCCGGAGCCAGAACCTCACCGCCCTCGTCGAGCCGGAGCGGCCAATACGTGAAGCGATCGGTCCGGTCACCGGGCCCGACGATGAGCCCGGGCCGCACAACCGTCGTCCGCCCCGGGAACGCTGCGTGCGCGATGTTCTCGCTCAGAGTCTTCATGAGCCCGTATGAGGCGTCGTCTCCGTCACTCCAGCCGTCGGGCGGATCGACGCGCGCGTAGTCCTCGTCTACGAGCGGCTCCGTCATCACGCGCTCGGCGTTCTCCCACCCGAAGCCCTCGAGCGCGTAGGCGGAGATCGAGGAGACGAAGACGTAGTGCTCCGCCGCATCGGCGAGCAGGGCCGTGCTCTTCTGCACCCAGCGGTAGTCCTGGGCGTTGTTGTCGAGCACGACGTCCCACGTGCGCCCTTCGAGCGCCGTGTGGTCGTCGTTGCGATCTCCGATCAGGTGCTCGACACCGTCCGGCACGTCGGCGTCGGCCCGTCCCCTCGTGAAAATCGTCACCTCGTGCCCTCGCCCGACGGCGTAGCGCACCATGTGGGGGCCGATGAAGCCCGTCCCTCCCAGAATCAGGAGCTTCTTGGGCGTCGGAGCGACCGAAGCCGACGCGCCGGATTCGGCTTCGGCTCCACAAGCAGCGGCCCCACCCACCGCGAGCCCCGCGCCGACGGTGCCCGCCGTCCTGAGAAAGTCCCTACGCGTCGGTGTCATCGTCCCCGCCTCCCTTTCCACGCTGCGATGATGTCGGGCTCACGTTGCATCATGCTCCGCTCGCCCTCCATGAGATTGCTCCGCTGCTCGTCGGTCACTGCGTCCGAATCCCACCACTCCAAGACGTCCATCGCGGTCTTCGCGAGCGGTCGGAACGTGAGTCCATTGGCCTTCGCCCGCTCGATATTGATCCTTGCGGACCCCTCGTACTCACCCGTCGGCATGAGCCACGGAAGCATCGACTGAATACCCTGCTCGCGCAAAAATTCGTAGTCGGCAACGTACACCCATTCGACTTCTCCCGCCGTCGCTGCGCGCACCCCGTGCACGAACTCGTGCATTCCGAGAGGAGACGCCGGCCCGGCCACGTTGAAGGTGCCAGCGGTGCCCGTCTCGGCGAGACGGATCATCCACTCTGTAAGGTCGCGGACGTCGATGTACTGGACCGGATCATCCACCTTGCCCGGCACAAGCACTTCGCCGCCTCTCCTCACCCGGACGGGCCAGTAGGGAAACCGACTGATCTGCGGGTCCGACGGACCGACGATGTACGTCGGTCGCACAACGATCGATCGATCCTCCCCGAAGACTTCGCGGACCGTCATCTCCGAGAGAGCCTTCATGACGCCGTAGCTCGGACGGCGATCTGCGGGTACCTCCGGTGGGTCCTCGAGAACGATCTCCCGGCTCTCTCGGAGGTCGGTCCCGTAGTAGGGGAGGTAGACGCCTGTCGACGACGTGTAGACGTAGACGCCCGAATCCCGAAGCAGCTCGGTCGACGTTCGCGTCCACTCGACCCGCCGTCCCGAGTTGTCGATGACGACGTCCCAGCGCCGGCCCTCCAGTGCGCTGTGGTCACCCGAACGGTCCCCGATAAGCTGCTCGACTTCGCGGAACATACTCCTGTAGATCGTGGGCTGGGTCCGTCCCCGGGTGAACGTCGACACCGAGTGCCCGCGATCGAGCGCGTAGCGAATCTGATGGGGACCCAGAAACGTCGTACCCCCAAGAATGAGAATCTCAAGGGGATGCGAAGAGGGTGTGACGCCCAGGCCGACGGCGCCGCTCGCGAGTACCGACGTGCGTACGAAATCGCGTCGTGAGATCGACATCTGGAAGGCTGTTGAAGACGAACAGTAGGCCGCCACCCGCAAGCGGGTGCCCAGGGAATGGAGACCACCATGCCGGACACCGGCCCGCGCGGCAACCTGGCTCAGCGAGCAGGCAGCGGAACTCCAACCCGGATGACCACCTCGCGCGATCGGTTGCGGACCGACAGAAAATCCCCTGAGTATGCGTCTCCCAGCCCTTCGTGGATGCGAGCCTCGACCTCCACGAAGACTCTCTCCGTCACCTGAACCCCCAGGCCGACTCCAGCCTGAACTCCGAAGACGGCCGTGCCCTCCTGCTGGAGGACGGGCGCCAATGTCTGATCCAATCGACTGCGTATCAGCACGTCGAAGCTCGGACCGGCCGCCACGTGGAGCCGAAGGGGTCCAAGCCCCACGGTCGCCCGGCCATCGAGCGCAATCGTCACATAGTCGGAGCGGATACCTCCATTCACCGGCTGACCGGCCACGTCGCTGACCACATCGCCACC
This sequence comes from Gemmatimonadota bacterium, assembly GCA_022564535.1. The sequence continues at coordinate 40 of JADFLD010000296.1, read as the reverse complement.
GCGCTGCGTGTACGCACCCCCGGCCCGAATCGACAGCCAC
>JADFLD010000020.1 GCA_022564535.1 Gemmatimonadota bacterium | reverse complement strand
CCAATGGCAGGCCAGTCTGGAAAGAAACCAGATCGACATCACCTCCGTCCACCAAGGATACCTGTTGGACCTGGGCTCAGGGGTGCGGGTAGAGGTGCTGGATTCTCGAACGCTGCTTCCCGTGGCGGGCGCGATCGTCCGACTGAAGGGTGCGTACGCCGAAGAGCGGCTTGGTCGACTGGCTGATCTGAGTACACCGCGGATTCAGCGGCGCGAGTACCAACTCACGGCGCAAACCGGCCGCGACGGTGTTGTCGTCGTGGAGGCCTTCGGATCGGACGCGGGCGCACGCTGGATGGCGGAGCAGGCGATGCGCCTCGCGGGTCGCGCCCCGACACATGTGGTTCTGACCCACTTCCATCGCGACCACACGGGGGGATTGAGGGGCGCCACGGCGCTGAGTGATCCGGAGATCCTCGCCACGCCGGTGACTCGGGATCTGGTTCTCGCGCGGAACGAGAACGTCCCGTCCGCGATTCTCGACCGTGTGCGGGAGCTCGACACGATTCGCCCGACCGAGATCGACCTGGGTGATCGATCGATCACCGTGGTTCCTCGACGTGGCCATACCGCGTCCGACGTGACCGTCGAGATCTCCGACCCGTCCATCGTCTTCTGCGGAGACCTCGTTTGGAACCAGATGTTTCCGAACTACGTCGATGCGATACCCTCCCGTCTTACGCAGGCCGTGCGCCTTATTCGCGCGGGTAACCACTCGACGTATGTGCCCGGCCATGGCCCGCTGGCGGACGCCGCGGCGATCGACCGCTACGTCGGCCTTCTCGACGACGTCGAGGCGAAGGCGCGTCGTGCCATAGAGCGGGGGATCACCCCCGAGCAAGCAGCCGCGCAGTACCGGCTTCCCCCCATGGCCCTTGGCTGGACCTCATTCAGCGACAGCTACTTCGCCACGGCCCTCGGCGCGTGGATGAGGGAGTTGGGGGTGCCGTGAGGACGAAGGGCACCATCGCGATCCTCACCGGCGGCGGGGACGTCCCCGGCCTGAACCCGGCGATCCGCGCGGTCACGATTCGTGCGCATCGCGACGGCTACCGCGTTCTCGGAATCCGACGCGGGTGGGGCGGACTCGTCGACGTCGTTCCGGATGCCGAGGCCGACAACTCTGCGGCGGTGATAGAGCTGACGCCTGAGGTCGTGCGCAAGGTGGGACGCTCGGGTGGCACGTTTCTGCATTCCTCCCGCGTCCGGCCCAGCCATCTGGCCCGGGCCTTCATTCCGGCACATCTCCAGGATCGGTATAGGGAAGAGACCAACGATATCACGCCTGAGATCCTCCGGAATATCGAATTCTTGGGTATCGACACTCTGATCGCGATCGGAGGCGATGATACGCTTTCGTACGCCCATCGGCTGCACGTGGACGGTGCCAACGTCATCGCGATTCCCAAGACGATGGACAATGACGTGCCGGGCACGGACTACTGCATCGGGTTCAGCACGTGCGTGACGCGGACAATCGAGCTGACCCACCGCTTGCGAACGTCGGCCGGCTCACACGAGCGGATTCTGGTCATCGAGGTGTTTGGACGGTACGCGGGCTACACCGCGCTGGTTCCGGCGATGGCTGGGGCCTCCGACCGGTGCGTGATCCCAGAGAGCCCCTTCGATGTCGAGCGCCTTACGGAGCTCCTCGTCTCAGACCGGAGCCTCAACCCGAGTCACTACTCCGTCGTGCTCGTCTCCGAGGGGGCGACCATGACCGGGCACGACGAGATGACGTTCTCCGATTCCGAAGCGGACCCATACGGCCACAAGAAGCTCGGGGGTATCGGCGACCGTGTCGCGGCCGCGGTTGGGGAATTGTCGTCGAAGTACAACAACGGCAGGGAAGTCCACACGACGAGTCAGCGACTCGGCTACCTCGTCCGGTCGGGAGACCCCGACGCACTGGACTCGATCGTGCCGATGGCGTTCGGCAACCTCGCTCTGGATCTGGTGGAGGAAGGGAAAAGCGGGTTGCTGGTAGCCGTGCGAAACGGCGTGTACGACTCCGTACCGATCGAGGCCGTGGTGGGTGAGAAGAAGGCCGTGGATCTCGATCAGTTCTACAGCGTTGACCGAATGCGGCCGCTCTATACGACGTTCGCCAACAAGCCGCTCTTCATCATGACGAGCGCCTAGACGCGCCCTCTTGGCCTCACCCCTCCTGGACCGCTAGAATCGCGTCGATTCGGACGAGCAGGTCGGCAAGGTGGGCCTCGCTAACCCGGTGGCGAATCCTGCGCTCCGCGCCCCCGATGTCGTCGCGTAGCTCGACGAGCTGCGCTCGGATGAGTGGCCTCGTGTCGGATCGGGACAGGTCCGGGGCGGGGCCCTGGAAGCCGCCTTCGGGCTGCTCGTCCATGAGGTATTCCATCCGCTCCACGTATGCCCGCTGGAGCGCGCGTCGATATCCGTTGACCGCGGACGCGCTGCCGAGTTCGCCCCAAACGGCCTCCCGCACGTCGTCTAGGAATTCGATGAGGGGATACGCGCGATCGGGCTGTGTCGCCTCCATCTCGCTGAGGATATCCATCCGCCGTGGGTCCAGGAGCCGGTTCAGAATTCTGGCCTGCCTGGCTTGCAGCGCCCGGAGCCCGCCCACTGTCGGGCCGATGCGATCCAAGATGTCGGGCTCGTTGAGCCAGGTGGGTGCCTCGAAGACCTCCCGCGCGATCCAGGCCATCGCCTCCCTCTGCCGATCTCGTGGCACGGCCTCGTAGACCGCGCCGGATTGGTCTGAAGTCTTCAGGTCGACGTATGCTCCACCGACCACCGTGAGGACGTGGCCCACATAGCGGTTCCATTGGGACAACGCTTCACCGTAGATCTCGCGCAGGTCGGCGTAGTCTTCACCAGGCTTCGTCGTCCAGTCGACGAGGCTGGGGACAATTCGTCGAAGGTTCGCCATTCCGTAGTCGCTCGCGCGGACGGGATCGTCACCCATGTCCTCCGTCTGCGCTCGGGGGTCGCTCAGACCCAGGGCGCCCTGTGGGAGGTACTTGTACATCCGGTCGTCTGCGCGCTCGACGATCCACCGGTCGAGGGTGGTGAACTCGTCCCGCGGGGTGGCCGCGTCCGTTATGACCCGGTATCCCCAGTTCACGGCGTAGAGGTCGTAAGGGCCGATGCGCCGGAGGAAGTCCTCGGGATCGAGCCCGTCTCCCGGCTGCGCGATATAGTTCTGCCGCGCGTAGTCCATGATCGTCGGCGCGACCCCCATGCGACTCGTGAAGCTCTTCGCGCGCAGCGAGTCCACGGGGTACGACGAGCTTGCGACCATGTTGTGAGGGAGTCCGATCGCGTGCCCGATTTCGTGCGTAATGACCTGTTCCATCGCCTCGGCCATGAGCTCGTCCGAGATCGGAAGTGTTCGTGCGGCGGGGTTGGCCGCGCCGGTCTGCACCATCATCCAGTTGCGGTACGAGCGCATGTGGTTGTGATACCAAACGATGTCGCTCTCGATGATCTCGCCACTGCGCGGGTCCGACGTGCTCGGTCCCTGCGCGTTTCGGGTCGTGCTCGCCGACCAGCGAACCACCGAGTAGCGAACGTCCTCAGGATCCCAATCAGGATCCTCCTCGGGCGACGGCGGGTCCAAGGCACGCACCGCGTTGCTGAATCCCGCGGCTTCGAACGCCGAGTTCCAGTTTTCGACTCCACGCTTCACCGCGTCCCGCCAACGCTCCGGCGTCGCCGGGTCGATATACCAGGTGATCGGCCGCACCGGATCGACGAGCTCTCCCCTCGCGTACGCTTCGGGGTCGGAGGGCTCCATCCGCCACCGACGAATGAACGTCTCGGTCGCGGCCATCTGTTCGTCCAGCCCGTAATTGACCCGATTGATGCTGAAGTAGCCGACCCGCGCGTCCGCGTGGCGTGGCCGCATGGGCTCTTTCGGCAGGAGGACGAGCGACTGATTCATCTCCATGGAGATCGTGTTCGCCTGCTTGTCGGACGGGTGCTCTCCCGCGTCGAACGTGAGCGTGTGGCGCACGTTGATGTTGAGCGGATAACTCCGGATCCGCCCGATGAAGCTCCGCGCAGGGTCGAGTCGACGCACCTGGTACTCGCTGCGTTGGGCGGGTCGCAACCCCGAGATGGCGGGCGTGTCGCCCTCGAAGAAGTCAGTGACGTCGATGAGCGAAGTGTCGTCGGAAGGTCCTCGGGATTCGATTTCGAACGCGGCCAGAATCGGAGCGAAATGGTTGGACTTCACAGATTGAGCGATCGCCAGCGAGTCGTCGGCGACGGCTTCCGCCGAGTACTTTCGAAGCAGAATCCGGTCGTCACGCCGCTCGAAGCGCACCATTTGGCGATTCACGGCGGCTCCAGCCGGAAGGAATCCGCCCATGCCCGTCTGCACCCCCGCGATGCGACTGATGAGGAGCAGGTCCCGGTCGAGGAGAGAGTCCGGAATCTCGAAGTAGTAGTCATCATCGACCTAGTGGACCAGGAAGAGGCCGTCGTCCGATATCGCGTTTTCGCCGACGATGTCGGAGTAGCTTCGTTCCTCCGCATCGGGGTCCGGGGGGGACGGCCGGTCGGGCAGGGTGGAGGAGCCACCGCACGCGGTGAAGAACAGAGCCGTTAAGGCGATCGAGCCCGCCTTCCGTGAGTTCCGCTGCATGACGTTCGCTCTCGAGTCGGGGTCCGGTACGCCTTCCGGGAAAATGTAGAATCGGAGCGCGCGTGACGATACTGAGATCGACGCGCCATGTCGCACGGCGCGTCTCGCAGTTGACCATTTTGCCTGCGCGCGGTAGCGTTCGCGCCGCAGTAACAACTCATCGAGACCGGCTGAGGGATAGGCCCTTTGACGCCGGGGCAACCTGTCGCGCGTAGCTACGCTTCAAGGTGCCAACTCCTGCGGTACGCGAGTGATCGCGCGCCGAGAGATGAGTCGCCCGCCGCGCCCATGGCGCGGTCGCTGAGCTTCGGGCGATCGATTCTCCAGGGGTTCCGGTGGGGACCTATACAGGAGAATCAGCATGAACGTTCAAGCCATTCCCGCGACGGGATCTCCGTCGGATGTGGACGCCTATTGCAGCACAGGCACGTCCCCGGGGCGCTCAGGTCAAGCGACGATCTCGTTCGTTACTACGTACGGCGGCCTTACGACGGCCCGTGTCGGATACGAGGTCCACGGGGCCGCACGTGGGAGTCCCGTCCTCGTCCTCGGCGGCATCTCCGCAGGATGCCATATCTATCCCACGGCCCTGAATTCGAGCCCCGGATGGTGGCCTGGTGTAGTTGGTCCCGGTGGCGCGCTCGACCCGCGACTCCATCGGCTCGTCGGCATCGACTATGTCGGAAGCTCCACGAGTCCGCTCGATGCTGTTCACCCCCTTTCGACGCACGACCAGGCTCGTGCGCTCGCGGCGGTCCTCGACCACCTCGACATCGATGCCGTTACGCTCGTCGGTTCGTCCTATGGGGGTATGGTGGCGCTGGCGTTCGCGGCCCTTTACCCGGCGAGAGCGAAACGGCTCGTGCTGTTGTGTGCCGCGCACCGTACGCACCCGATGGCGACCGCGCTGCGCGCGATCCAGCGACGCACCGTGCGCTTCGCCCGAACCGTCGGCCAGCCGGCCGAGGGGCTTGCGCTGGCTCGCTCGCTGGCGATGACGACGTACCGAAGTGCGATCGAGTTCGACGTCCGGTTCGACAGCGTACCCGAGGTCACCGACGGGGTCGCTCACTTCCCCGTGGAGTCGTATCTGGAGGCGCGTGGGAGGGACTTCGCCCAACGCTTCGACGCGGAAGGTTTCCTGACGCTTTCCGAATCCATCGATATGCACGACGTGGACCCGTCCGACGTCGTCGTCCCGACCACACTGGTGTCGTTCGACACCGACGCGCTCGTCCCCCCCTGGCTCGTGGACGAGCTGGCGGGGGCTGCACCGGGCGTTACCCGTCACGTCCGGCTCCCCTCGCGCTTCGGGCACGACGCCTTCCTCAAGGAGGTGGACTTGGTCTCGGACGTGATCCGCGCGGCCGTGGACGGTCTGGAGGTGGTCCGATGAGTCGTGGCGCGCCGGCCGGTGCCGGCCACGTGACGACCAGAACCGTTCGGGCCGCGATCGGGGTCGACCGTGAGCATAGAGCGGTAGTGGCGCCCCTGCATTTGTCCGCGAACTTCGTATTCGACGGTCCAGGCAAGTGCGGGCGGTACGACTATTCGCGTACCGCAAACCCCACCCGTGACCATCTCGCCGACGCCATCGCCGACGCGGAGGGCGGAGCCGCCTGCGTGGTTACCGCGACGGGCATGGCCGCCGTGACCGTGATCACCCACCTCTTGCAACCGGGCGACGTGCTCATCGCGCCGCATGACTGCTACGGCGGGTGCCATCGGCTCTTCATGGCGGAGAGTCGACGGGTGGGCTTCGAAGTTCTCTTTGTCGATCAGTCGACCGAGGCGGCCCTCGCGCTGGCTCGGAGGCGCAGGCCCCGGATCATTTGGCTCGAGACCCCGAGCAATCCCCTCCTCCGAGTGATCGACCTCGCGACGTGGGCTCGACTCGCGAACGAGGTCGGAGCCTTGTCGGTGGCGGATAACACGTTCCTATCGCCGGTGAATCAGCGACCTCTCGATCTAGGAGTCGATCTCGTCGTTCACTCCACGACGAAGTTCATCAACGGTCACTCTGACGTCGTCGGAGGAGCGGTCGTCTCCCGCGACGAGGCGCTTGGAGACGAGCTCGCCTGGTGGGTGAACTGTCTCGGCGTGCCGGGCTCCCCATTCGACGCCTACCTCACGCTGCGGGGGCTGCGCACGCTGCACGCGCGGGTGGCGGTGCACGACGCGAATGCGCTGGCGGTTGTGGAAGTTCTCGGTGAGCACCCGGCCGTTTCGGCGGTGCATCATCCGTCGTTGCCCGACCATCCCGGACACGAGTTCGCTTGTCGTCAGCAGTCGGGCTGGGGCAGTCTGGTGAGCTTCGAATTGGCGGGGGGGAGAGCGGCGGTCGACGACTTCCTGAGTGAGCTGCGGCACTTCACGCTGGCGGAGTCTCTTGGCGGCGTGGAGAGCCTCGTGGCACACCCGGCCACGATGACGCACGCATCCATGGACGCTGCTGCCCGGCGGAAGGCCGGGATCGGGGAGGGTCTCATTCGGCTTTCGGTCGGAATCGAGCACGTGGAGGATCTCACGTCTGACGTCCGGCGGGCACTGGATCGAGTCGAGGAGCGTCTATGTGCACTGTGCTGATGGAAGGGGGGGCGGTCCAGCTCGGGCCGGTGACCGTGCTCAAGTTCGGATCCTCGCTTCTATCCGGAGGCGACGGGTTCAAGAAGGTCGTCGGTGAAGTCGAGCGCGAAGTGGCACTTGGACACCGGGTGCTTGCCGTCGTTTCCGCGATGAAGGGCACCACGGACCGTCTTCTCGACACGGCCCACGGATTATCTGCGAATCCTCCTCAGGGGCTGCTGTCGGTGCTGCTTCGTACGGGCGAAGACGCTTCGGTCGCTCTTCTGGGAATCGCGCTCGTTCAGTCGGGAGTGAATGCGCACGCTCTGACCGCCGATGAGTTCGGTCTGAGGACGGCGGGGCCGCTCGACGACGCTGAACCTGTCGACGTAAACCTCCCGCGCCTAGTCGCCTGCCTGCGAGCGCACGACGTCATCGTCGTTCCGGGCTTCGTCGGAGTCGACGCGTCGGGGCATCCTTCTCTGTTGGGTCGCGGCGGATCTGACTTGACCGCGCTCTACCTCGCAGATCGCCTCGGGGCTGAGGAGGTCCGTCTGCTGAAAGACGTGGACGGCGTGTTCCCGCGTGATCCGAAGGCCGAGGAGGGCCGGAGCGAGGCGCTCGTCTCGGCCACCTGGGGCGAGGTCGCGCGCGTCGGAAACGGCGTAGTCCAGTCCAAGGCCTTGCTCTTCGCGGAGCGTATCGGACTCGCGTTTCGGGTCGCCGCCGTGGCCGGCACCGGAACCCGTGTCGGGCCACCGATCGTGGCGGACCTCCCATGATGGCCTGTGATCCCCCGTGGGCTCAGAGCGCCGGAGTCACCCAGGGCCGTACTCCTCACGAAGTTTCATCTTCTGGACCTTGCCGGTCCCGCCCATGGGGAGGGCATCGACGAAAATCACGTCGTCGGGGAGCTGCCACTTGGCGAGGGTCTTCGCCAGGTGCTCCAGGATGCTCTCCTTGGTGGGAGTGCGATCCGGGGCGGGTACCGCAATCAGGAGTGGGCGCTCACCCCACTTCTCGTCGGGAATCCCGATCACCGCCGCCATGGCGATGTCGGGGTGCCCCATCGCGGTGTTCTCGACGTCGATCGAACTGATCCACTCCCCGCCCGACTTTATCAGATCCTTGGTCCGGTCCGTGATGTTGACGTAGAACTGCTCATCGATTGTCGCGACGTCTCCGGTGGGGAACCAGCCATCGGCCGTCAACTTCCTTTCGTCGTCCTTGAAGTAGCCGTCGATCACCCAGGGCCCGCGGGCCTGGAGCTCTCCGACCGCCACGCCGTCCGTGGCCAGCGACTGGCCGTCTCGGTCGACGATGCGGAGCTCGATTCCGAAGGGCGGTTGTCCTTGCTTCTTCAGGAAGGTCGTCCGTTCCTCCACCGACTGTCGTCGGCGTTCCGGAGAAAGTGTGTTGACCGAGCCTAGAGGACTGGTCTCCGTCAGGCCCCAGGCGTGCCTGAAGTCGATGCCGAAATCGCCCTCCAGCGCCGCCATCAGCGACTGCGGCGGTGCCGACCCACCCATGAGGACGGTTTTTAACGAAGAGGGGTGCTTACCCGAGTCGCGCCAGTACTGCACGAGACCGAGGAACACCGACGGCACGGCGGCCGACGAGGTCACGCTCTCACTTTCGAGAAGCTCGGAGATGCCTTCGGGGTCCATGCGCGGGCCCGGCATCACGAGTTTGGTCCCCGTCGCCGCGGCTGCGTACGGAATCCCCCACGCGCATGCATGAAACATCGGCACGATGGGTAGGCATACCGTCGCTCTGCTGAGCCCAAAAACGTCGGGGAGACTGATCCCGTACGCGTGCAAAAGCGTAGACCGATTGCTGTAGAGGGCGCCTTTGGGGTTCCCCGTGGTTCCCGACGTATAACACAGCGCCGCGGCCGCGTTTTCATCGAGCTCCGGCCACGCGAAGCTCCCGTCCTGGTCGGCGATGAAGTCCTCGTACGCGACCGGGTCGGGGAGCGACGTTTCCGGCATATGCTCGGCGTCCGTCAAAATCACGTAGCGCTCGATGGTGGTCAGGCTCGCGGCGATCGCCTCGACGAGCGGCACGAACGTCAGGTCCAGCAAGAGGATGCGGTCCTCGGCGTGGTTCATGATGTAGACGAGCTGCGTGGCGTGGAGCCGGGGGTTCAGCGTATGACAGACTGCTCCCATTCCGGAGACGCCGTAGTACGCCTCCAGGTGCCTGTGCGTGTTCCAGGCGAGGGTGGCGACGCGATCGCCTTCGACGATGCCACACGCCGCGAGCGCACCGGCCAGCTGCTTGGAGCGATGGCGAACTTCTCCCCAGGTGGATCGGTGGATGGGCCCCTCCACCGTGCGCGTCACGATTTCCTGGCCGGCGTGAACCCGGCCCGCGTGCTCGATGAGCGACGAGACGAGCAACGGCCTGTCCATCATTTGACCGCGCATCTGAATCTCCTTGAAAACGTGGTGGTCTACCAAACGGCGGCGTGTACAGCCGGACACAGGGGACGCGAAAGTAGGAAGCGGCCACGTACTCGGCTACCACCGGCGCGTCGTCGTCATGACGATCTCGAACCGAGCTCCGTGCCTGACCGGGCTCGAGCGGGAGATTCGTCAGGCCCGACCCCGGCGCTACACTTCAGCGTGCGTGGGCCATCCCGAACTCGACACTCGTACCCGAATCGCGCGAGGCGACGTCGCATGAAGGACACGATCCTGCTCGAGGAGATGACGTGGCCGGAGGTAGCCGAGGCGATCACGTCCGGTCGGACGACGGTGGTCGTGGCGGTCGGCGCCGTCGAGCAACACGGCCCGCACCTTCCGCTTCTCGTCGATGCCGTACGGGGTGACCGGCTCGCCGTGGAGGTCGCAACGAGGCTCGGTGGAGCGCTGGTCGCCCCGACGATCCGTGTGGGGTGTTCGGAGCACCATATGAGCTTTCCGGGCACGATCACGCTCAGGCGAAACACGCTCGAGGCCATTTGTCTGGATTACGCGGTGAGCCTGGCGCGCCACGGTTTCACCCGAATCTGCTTCGTCCCTTCCCACGGGGGCAACTTCGGGCCTTTGGCCGAGATGCTCGCAGACCTCCGAGCCGCCGTCGCTCCCGGTTGCCGGGTCGATGCGTACACGGACCTCGTCGGCTTCATGGAGTTCTGGCAAGCGGGCGTGCGTGCGCACGCTCCGGATCTCGTGGAGCGGGTGGGTGGCCATGCCGACATCGCAGAGACGTCGGAGATGCTGTGCCTTCGCCCCGACCTCGTGCGTCACGACAAGGTGGAGGTCGGGCACGTCCAGAAGTTCGACGACGAGCTGATGGGGCGGGTCTTCCGCGAGGGTTTCAGGGCGATTACGCCCAACGGTATTCTCGGAGACGCGCGCGGCGCGACGGCCGAGATGGGCGAAACGTGCATCGCCAACGCGGCCGACGGCATCGTGGCGGCGCTGGAGGCGTGAGCGCCGCAGGGGACGAAGCGGGTCGAGCCGGGACTTCCACCGGCCCGCGCATCGCGGTGTTCGTTTCTCCGCACGGTTTCGGACACGCCGCTCGAAGCTCGGCCGTCATGGCCGAGACCCACCGCCGGAGCGGGGCCACGTTCGACTTGTTCACGACGGTCCCGGAGTGGTTCTTCGGAGAGTCGATCGCCGGAAGTTTTCGATATCACGACGTTGTCGTCGACGTCGGCTTTCGGCAGCGCTCGGCCCTCGAGTTCGATTTGCCGGCGACCGTCGTGGCGCTTCGTGAGCACCTTCCCTTCGACGACCGGTGGGTGCGCCGGCTCGCGAAGACGGTGCAGGCGGCCGGATGTACAGCCGTCCTATGCGACATCGCGTCGCTCGGAGTGGCCGTCGCGGAAGAGGCTGGACTCCCCTCCCTCCTGGTCGAGAACTTCACCTGGCCGTGGCTCTACGAGCCGCTGTTCGCCGAAGCGCCGGAGCTCGAGGCCATGGCGGCGGAGATCGACGCATGGACGGACCGCGCCACGGTCCGTCTTCAGGCGAGGCCGGTCTGCGAACCGCAACCTGAGCACGAATGCGTCGATCCGATCAGCCGTTCGCCACGCCTTCTGCGGGGCGAGGCCCGGGCCGCCCTCGGCGTGGATGGCGACGGACCCATCGTCGTTCTGACAATGGGCGGGTACGGTGAGGACCTCCCCTTCCTAGATCGTCTGCGTGGGCTACCCGACACGACGTTCGTGATCACGGGTGTTCCCCGCACGGGCGTCGACGGCAATCTCCGACTCTTCGACAACGGCACTCCACTCTTCATGCCCGACGTGCTGCGGGCGGCGGACGCGGTGGTCGCCAAGCTCGGGTACGGAACCGTGTCCGAGGTGTGGCGCGAGGGACTCCCGTTCGCACATGTGACACGCCCGAACTTCCGTGAGATGGCGTCGCTGGAGGCATTCGCCGCGGAGGAGTTGAGCGGCTTTCTCATCACGAGGGACGAGTTCGCGGCCGGGGATTGGATCGCACGCCTTCCCGAGTTATTGGCGATGCCGCGTAGGCCCCACGCGGGGGGTGGGGCAGGGCGCGTGGCTGACGTGCTGCTAGCTGAGCGCGGTATAGGCCGCCCGACGGGCAGGGGCCCGTAGCCGGGAGCGCCTAGAACCGAGCTCGACGCGTGACGGTCAGGTTGCGAAGCAGCAGCTGGGTGTCGACCGCGGCTCCGGCGATGACGACGCGCCAGCGCGCGTCGGCGTCGAATAGGGCCTTCCATCGAGACGTGTGGACCAGAACGTGGTCGACGAAGATCTCGACCGTGCCATCGGGCCCCAACTGGAGCGCGAGACTCGTCCACGCGCCCGAGCCCATGGACAGGGCAACCGGGACGGCAGTCTCGACGCTGAGGGCCCCGAGTACCAATGTCATCTCGTCCCGCCGGCGGGTGTCGAGGTCGCCGCGGGGGTACGTGACGCAAATTTCCTGTCCACCCGGTTGGGCCTCAAGGAGCGATACCTCCTCAAGGATTCGCGCTCCCGCCTCCCACTCTCCCGAGCCACTGTCGAGGCCTGGGCCTACCCCGACTATGCTGATCTCCGCATAGTCGGGGGAGCCGCAAACCTCCCACTCGCCGGCTATATCAACCCACAGATTCTGCCGAAGAACCAAGATTTCTTACAGCATCGGAGGGTCTACACTGTTACTTGAGTCGGTTTAAGGAGGCGGTGATGGTGGGT
>JADFLD010000019.1:6469-12415 GCA_022564535.1 Gemmatimonadota bacterium | reverse complement strand
CGTGGCAGGCCGCGGGTGACGTCGCGAGGACGGAGCGACTCGCCGTCCGAGACGGTCGGGCGTCGCACCTGTTCCGGATGGTATCCGCCTCGATCGAGTATCGGGTGACTGCCGACGACGGAAGCGAATCGGCGAAGTATAGGATCGTGCCGGTGGACCCACTCTTCGTTAGCGACCTCGTCCTCGGCGTCGTCTACCCGCCCCACACCGGGCTGCCCGCGGACGAGTATCGCGGCGACCCTCCTTTCCTGCGACTTCCGGCCGGTTCGGTTCTGACCTTCGAAGGTCTCGCGAGCCGCCCGCTGTCCTCCGTTCAACTCCTCGACTCGACCGGCGCCGTAGCCCTCGCCTTCGAAGTGGAGGGGACGACCTTCCGCAGCCGATGGACACCGAGTGAGGCAGGCGTGTTCGACTGGGACTTCCGCGACGAGACCGGGGCGCCTGCGGAAATCCAACCGGAGCCGCTCGAAGTTGTGGTCGTTTCGGACCTCAGCCCGGCGATCGCGATTTCGATGCCCGGTCGCGACACGATCCTGCCACTCAACCTGCGTCAACCACTCGTGATCGAGGCGGCGGACGACTACGGGCTGAGCCGCGTCGAGCTCGTGGCGTACCGCGTGACTTCGTTCGGAGAGCGAGGCGAGCCCGTATCCCAGGGGTTCAACGTCCGTGGACAACGGGCCGTACTCGCTCGCCCGCTCCTGGATCTCAGTTCGTGGGGGCTCCTGCCAGGAGACACAGTCCGGTACTACGCCCGGGCCGTCGACAACCATCCGACGGGTCAGACGTCTGTGTCGCTCGAGTACGTGCTCCGCATGCCCGAGGCCGCAGAGCTGCGCCGCGAGGCCGAAGCGGCACTGGAAGGAGTAGCAGAGAGGCTGGAAGAGCTCGCGGCCGAGGCGGCCCGCCAGGCTGAGGAGAACCGGGACAACGCCCTGCAATCGGCCGCCGAGAGGGACGGCAATGAGAGCGATCAGGACCGCGCGGATTTCGAGGAGCGGGAGGAGTTGCAACGCGCGCTGGAAAACCAGGAGGCGATGTCGGCTGAAGTGGACTCGCTGCGGGCGGAAATGGAGGCCCTCGAGAAGATGATGGAGGATGCGGCTCAGGCCGACCCTGAACTGCGTCGCGCGCTCGAGGAGCTTCAGGAGCTTCTCGAGCGGATGACCGGTGGCGACCTCCAGCGGAGAATGGACGAGCTCGGCGAAGCGCTCGAACAGGACGATCTGAATCGGGCGAACCGGTCGCTCGAGGAGCTGGCGGCCGAGCAGGAGAAGTTCCGCGAGCGACTCGAGGAAACGATCGAGCGTTTCAAGCGGGCGGCGGTGGAACAGGACTTCCGAGCGACCACGAGCGAGGCCGAGGAGTTGGCTCGCCAGGAGCAGGCGCTGGCCGACGCCATGAAGGAGCAGGACAGCCCGGAGCTACGCGGCCAGCAGCAGGAGGAGCTGGCGGAGCAGGCACAGCGTCTCGAGGATCGGATGGAGACACTGGCGGAGCGGCTCGACGAAATCGGCGAGCGAGACGCCGCCGAGGGCGTCGAGAAGGCTCGCGCGAGTGCATCCGAAGCACGCGAACAGATGCAACAGGCCCAAGATCAGGTGCAGCGTGGGGAGAGCCAGCAGGCCGGCGAGCAGGCCCAGGATGCCGCCGATCGGATGGAGCAGGCGGCTCAGGAAATGCAAGAGGCCATGCAGGAGATGGCCGAGCAGAAGATGGAAGCCCAGCAGCGGGCTCTTCGCCAGACCGCCGACGACGCGCTTTCACTCGCGCGCCGTCAGAACGACCTGCGGGAGCAGATGCGTGGGGCGAACCAGGAACAACTCGCCGAGATGCGCGCCGACGAAGCGGCGCTCTTGCAGGGTGTGCAGAACATCGCCGAAAATCTCCAGCTCGCGACGGCGGGGGCATCGGACTCGAACCAAGAGCTTTCGGCGCAGATGGGCAGGACCATGGCGTCGCTCCAGCGTACGGTCGAGGCGATGGAGCGCCGGCGGGGGGCCAGCCCCTCACCGTCTGCCCAGGCGGAGCAGGTGATCGGTGACCTCAATCAGCTCGCGCTGATGGCCATTGCGGGAGCCGAGCAGATGGGCCAGCAAGGCGAGGGTCAGGGAGGTGAGGAAGTCGCGGAGCAGCTCGAGCAGCTGGCGCAACAGCAGGGTGAGCTCATGAATGAGAGCACGCAGCTCATGCCGATGCAGCTCGGCGAACAGGCGATGTCTCAACAGATGCAGGAGATGTCCCAGAAACAGGAGTCGGTTGCGAGCGATCTCGGCGACCTCGCGGACGAGCCTGGCGCCGAGGAGTCGCTTGGAGACCTGCAGGCCCTCGCGGATGAGGCGCGGATGTTGGCCGAGGAGATGGCCATGGGGCGCCTGACGCCCGACATGGTCCGGCGCCAGGAGAGGCTCTTCCACCGGCTGCTCGACGCCGGCCGGTCGCTCGAGCGGGAGGAATTTTCCGAGGAGCGCGAATCGGAAGAGCCTGGAGCGTTCGAGCGGGGAGAGGTCGTTCCGTTGACCACGGAGCAGCTCGGCGTCATGCCCTACGCGCTGCCGGACGGCGACCAGCTTCAGCGGCTCACGCCCGCGGTGCGGCAACTCGTGCTCGAGTACTTCGAGCGCCTCAACCGAGCGCGCGCAGGGGTGGGCGGAAGATGACGGCTGTGTGCAGGAAGAGTGCGATTCTCGGTGTCGGAGCCCGGCGGGCCTGTCTCGCTCTGCTTGCCGTCGGCTCGATGCTCGTGGCGCCGCCGTCGTCGGTGGCTCAGGTGCGCATGAGAAACTCGGAAACGCAGCTCCTGCGGGAGGCCGCCGGGCGCGAGTCGAGGGGCGACTTCGATGGTGCCGAGGAGTCACTTCGTCGTCTTCTGGAACGTGATCCGGGGTCGTCGGGAGGTCTCTTCGCGCTGGAGCGCGTTCTGCGTGCCAAAGGAGCGATCGTAACCATCCTTCCAGCCGTCGACGCGTTCCTCGAGGAGGAGCCGGGGTCGTCCGGTGTGCGCTCGCTGAAGCTGAGGGTCCTCATGGAGACCGATTCGCTCGACGCACTTCGCGTCGAGGCCGAGGCATGGCTCCGCGCGGACCCCGACAGCGACGTTCCGTACCGCGAGGTTAGCCGCGTGTACGAGCGGGCCTTCGGCAGCGGCGAGGCTCTGGACGTCCTTCGAGCCGGGCGCTCCCGCACCGGTGACGACAGCATGCTGGCGCTCGAGATCGGCGACTTGCTCGCCGCGGGTGGTGACCTCGACGGAGCCGTCGATGAGTGGGCGCTCGCGATCGGAAACAACGCCGCCCAGATCGCGACCATCACCCGCCGGGTCCAGGGCCTGCCGCGAGACGTCGATGAAGCCGGCACGCGCCTCGTCGGGCGCCTGGCCGACTCCGACGTGCTGGCCCGACGCAGAGCGGGCGCGCGCATCGCCCTCGATCTCGGCCTCGGCGACACGGCGTTGCCCCTCGTCCGCGCGGTCGCCGAGGAGCTCGACGGCAGGGCCCGCGCGACGTTCCTCGCCGATGTCGCGAGACGGGCCCGCGACCACGGCCTCGTGGATGTCGCCTCGTGGGCGTACGACGAGCTCGGTGACGACGCGTCTACGCCGGCCGAGCGGCGGCAGTTCGATTAACGAATCGTCGACATTTCCCTGAGTGCCGGAGACACCGCGACGGCGCTCGAGGCTCAGCGCAGGGTCGCCGAGTCCTTCTCACCGGGCTCCGTCGATCGGCGGCGTGCCACCGCGCAGGTCATCCGCCTCGAGGGCACCCGGTCGGACCCGGACGCGCTGAGGGCTCTCCTCGGCGAGTTTCGTGCGGACTATCCGAACGCACCCGAGTTGGACGACCTCGCGGCGGCCGTTGCCGCAGCGCTTCAGGCGAGGGGTGACCCCGAAGGGGCCGCGACCGTCCTGGAGGGCATCAACGGCCCGAAGAGCTCCCTGGAGCGCGGCTACCTGCTTCTCGCTGCGGGCGAAGTCGAAGACGGGCGCAGTGCGCTCCTGTTGGCCATCAGCGGGCTGCCGCCCTCGGACGCCACGGCGGTCATCCAGTTCGCCGGGCTCCTCGGCCGGGTCTCCGAGCTCGCCGCGGAAGCGCTCGCTGCGGCGGGCGTGGAAGCCCATCATGGGCGCGCGGCCGCCGCCGCGACACGTCTCGCCGATCGGACGATCGGTCTGGAAGAGGACGAGCGGGCGCCGCTGCTCGCCGAGGCCGCGCGCATGGCCAGCGACGGTGGAGAGGCCGAGGTCGCGGCGCGCATCCGGACGTGGATCGTCGACGAGTATCCGGACGCACCCGAGGTCGGTGAGGCGTCGCTGGCACTCGCCCGCTATTATGCCCGTTCGACGGACGGCGTGGCCGAGGCGATCCGGCTCCTCGAGAACCTCATCACGCTCAGGCCCAACGCCGCTGTCGTCCCGGATGCACGAATGGAACTGGAGAAGCTCAGGGAACGAGGAGGGGAGGGCTGATGTTCGCGCGATCGATCGTACTCGTGGTGGGACTGCTGCTCGCCGGAGCGCCGGTGCAGGCACAGTGGTTGCTCGTCCCCATGGATCGGGGGCAGCAGAACCACCTCAGGGCGTATGGTCTCACCTACTGGGCCCTCGAGCAGGAGGACAAGGTGGAATGGCTCCTGAACTATCGAGGCGGGTCCTTTCTCCTGCAGGATCGCGCCGATGTTCGTCGGGAGGCCGCCTTTCGGGGGGTGACGATCGAGACGATGGACCCATCGGCCGAGGCCCGCATGCGCGCGACCGTCGAGGCGTCCAACATGGAGGCGATTCCGTTGGAGCGGGCCCCGAAGGTCGCCATCTACACCCCACCGAACGCCACGCCGTGGGACGACGCCGTGACGATGGCCCTCGAGTACGCCGGCATCGCGTACGAAACGATTTGGGACTATGACGTCCTGGAGGCCAACCTCGGCGACTACGAGTGGATCCACCTCCATCACGAGGACTTCACGGGCCAATACTCGAAGTTCTTCCTGACCTACTCCGGGGCGCCGTGGCTTCAGGAGGAGGTCGCGATGAATCAGGAAGTCGCGCGGGCGGGTGGCTTCGCCGACGTCCCGGCGCTCAAGAAGCACGTGGCTGCGGCGATTCGCACGTATGTGGAGGAAGGTGGCTTCCTCTTCGCCATGTGCTCGGCGACGGAGACGCTCGAGCTCGCGCTCGCGGCGGACGGCGTCGACATCGCCGCGGCCTACTCGGACGGCACGCCGCCGGATCCGAACGCGTCGAGTAAGATGAACTGGGACCGAGCCATGGCTTTCACGGACGCCCAAGTTCAGATCGCCCCGTCGGTGAACTCCTTCTCCGACATCGACGGACACCAGGTGAACACGCCTTGGCGCAGCGAGCTCGGCGTGTACACCCTGTTCGACTTCTCGGCGAAGTTCGATCCGGTCCCGTCGATGCTGACGCAGAACCATGAGTCGGTGATCGCAGACTTCTACGGACTCACGACCTCCTTTCGCGAGGACAGACTCAAGCCGGGTGCGATCGTGCTCGCGCGAGACGGGGGATGGGCCAAGTACATCCACGGCAACCTCGGCGAGGGCACTTGGACGTATTTCGGAGGGCACGACCCTGAAGACGCCGAGCATCAGATTGGGGATCCTCAGACCGACCTCGCGCTGCATCCGAATTCTCCGGGCTACCGGCTGATCTTGAACAACGTCCTGTTCCCGGCCGCGAAGAAGAAGAAGCTCAAGACTTGAGCCGGAATATTCCGGAGGGGTTTCCGGTCACCCTCCCGAGGGAGGCGCTCGTCGGGCTCGACGGACTGGAGCCGTCGGACGAGGAGCCGCGCGCGCCCAAGCCGGCCGTGGTGCCCCTGACCCTGTCCCCGGAAACGGCTCTATACGTTCGCTCGGATATCGCCCGCGCCGGTGGCCGGGAGGTGTGTTTCCTGGCCTCGGTTGACTAGGGTCGGATCGTGCACGACC
>JADFLD010000019.1:0-6459 GCA_022564535.1 Gemmatimonadota bacterium | reverse complement strand
GGCGGTCGGGAGGGGCAACTTCGACGCCGTCCTAGTGGCGGCTCGGGATGCGCCGGAAGGCGGCGTGATGCTGCACAACCACCCGACGGGCGTCCTCGACCCTTCGGAGGCCGACATGCGCGTCGCGGCCCACCTGTACGAGTCGGGCCTCGGGACCGCCATTGTCGACAATGAGGCCGAGAGTCTTTACGTCGTGGTCGAGCCCCCGAAGCCTCGTGAGCGTGTCGCGCTGGACCGCGAGGCCCTCGAGGCGATTCTCGCTCCGGGAGGAGCACTCGCCGCTCGCTTCCCATCGTACGAGGATCGGCCGGGGCAGCGAGACATGCTCAGCGCCGTCGTGGAGGTCTTCAACGAGGGCGGCATCTCGATTATCGAAGCGGGGACCGGGACGGGGAAGTCGCTCGCCTATCTGCTTCCCGCCGCTCGGTGGGCGCAAGAGAACGAAGAGCGCACGGTCATCTCGACCAACACGATCAATCTTCAGGAGCAGCTGGCCCGGAAGGACCTGCCTCTGGTCCAGGAGCTCGTCGGCGAGCTGAACTGGGCCCTGGTGAAGGGCCGAGGCAACTACGTCTCCATCCGAAGACTCCTCCTGGCGGCGGAAGGTCAGGCGAGCCTCTTCGAGGAAGACCGCTCAGCGGAGCTGCAGTCGCTGATGGAGTGGATCGAGACGACCGACGACGGGTCGCTGTCAGACCTGTCATTCTCGCCCGCAGAGGAGACGTGGGACGAGGTTCGGAGCGATCCGGACATGTGTCTGCGGGCCCGGTGCAGCCACTTTCAGGAGTGCTTCTATCAGCGCTCCAGAAGGAAGGCCGCGGCCGCGCAGCTCCTCGTGGTCAACCACCACCTCCTGTTCTCCGACCTCGCCGTACGACGCGCGACGGAGAACTACACGCAGTCCGCCGTTCTGCCCGCCTACCGGCGCGTCGTTCTCGATGAGGCACACAACATCGAGGATGCCGCGACGTCGCATCTCGGCGTGGAGCTCACCAGGAGAGGCCTGTATCGGATATTGTCCCGCCTGGACCGGCGGGGGCGCGGGGTCCTTGCGGCGCTGCAGGAGTTGGTCGCGGATTCCGAAAGCGGGCCGGAGCTACGTGAGCGTATCGAGAACCGGGTTCGGCCCGCCCTCTCCCGTGCCCGCGCCGAACTCGAGGGCCTGCTGGAGGGGCTCGAGCCCTTCGTCCCACATGGTGAGGGGCCGATCCGTCTCGGGGAAGGGGGCAAGGTCGAGCCCGCTGAGCACGACGACGTCGCCGAGCGGTTGCGGGGCACGCTGACGGGGTTCGGTCAGCTCGTGCGCGAGCTCGCGGAATTGCGCGCTCGGCTCGAAATCGTGGAGGAGCTGGCAGATCGGGTAGAGGGTCGCATCCTGGATCTCCGATCTATCGAGCGCAGATTGGCGGCGGCGGTGCATGGCCTTCGCCTGGTGCTCGCCCCAGGGGAGGAAGGCGCGTCCTTCGTGCGCTGGCTGGAGTATCGTGGCCACGGGAAGCGGGCCAACCTCGTCTTGGCGGCCGCGCCCATCGAGCTCGCGTCGGTCCTGCGTGAGTCACTCTTCACGAAAGTCGACACGACGGTTCTGACGTCCGCCACATTGACGACCCGTGAGAGCTTCGACTTTCTGCGTGGACGCCTCGGGATCTCAGCTTCGCAGCTCGAGTCCGAAGAGGATGGTCCGGTCGAAGTAAGCGAGCGTATCGTGTTGTCCTCATTCGACTTCGCCTCACAGACGATGCTCGGCGTGCCCACCGACCTTCCGCCGGCCGGTCGGGATGGCGCCCTCGACGAAGCCACGGCGGACGTCGTCGCGACGTTCGCCGACATCACCGATGGGGGTCTGTTCGCGCTCTTCACCTCACACACGGCCCTGCGCCGCGTGGCGCAGTTGCTTCGTGACCGAGGGGTAGACTCCCAGTGGCCCCTCTTCGTTCAGGGGGAGGACGACCGGCATCGACTGCTCGGGCGCTTCGTGGCGGCGGGAAGGGGTGTCCTGCTCGGAACGTCGTCGTTCTGGGAAGGCGTCGACGTCCCGGGCGACCCTCTGCGCGGTCTTCTCATTCAGAAGCTGCCCTTCCGGGTGCCGACGGAGCCGATCACCGCCGCGCGCATGGAGGCGCTGGAGCGCCGCGGTATCGACCCCTTCCAGCACTTCATGCTGCCGCACGCTGCGCTCCGCTTGAAACAGGGGTTCGGGCGCTTGATCCGTTCCCGCACAGACCGCGGTGCCGTACTGATTCTGGACGATCGCATCATCACGAAGCGGTACGGCCGGTATTTGCGGGACTCGCTTCCCGGAGCGCCGCTCGTGAAGGGTGCCTGGAGCGACGTGGAACGCCATCTGCGAGCCTTCTACGAAGGGCCCTGAGTCTCCCCTTGGAGGGTGGGGGAGTGGTGCCTACATTCCAATCGAGCGGGCGGGGCGACGCCCTGCCGAATCCCCCCGACGCGCAAGGCAATCGATGAGGCGAATATTCGGCATGGGCGTTGGCGTGGTCTGGCTCGGCCTCGCTTTCGGCGCGCTCCGGACGGCGGGCGCCGGGTGGGACGCCGGGTACAACGACATCGGCTTCTGGTGGACCGTGATCGCGGTGGCGCTCGCCGCGGCCGCGTGCGGCGCCCTGATCGGCACGTGGATCCACACGCGGGACGACCGAGAGCTGACCCCCTAGAAGTAGCGTGCGAGCGCCCCAGGACTTCACGATGACCAGGATCAAACCGTCGAAGATCGTTTGCGTTGGGCGGAATTACGCCAAGCACGCCGCGGAGCTCGGTAACGACGTCCCTGCGGAACCGCTCATCTTCCTCAAGCCCCCGTCGTCACTCGTCTTCGACGGGGACGACATCGTGCTGCCCGAGGGCGTGGGCAGGGTGGACTTCGAAGGCGAGATCGGGGTCGTCATCGGGAGGGAAGCCCGCAAGGTGGACGTGGCCGACGCGTGGTCTCACGTGGAGGCGCTCGTCGCGGTCAACGACGTTACGGCACGCGATCTCCAGCGGGTCGACGACCAGTGGACCCGCGCCAAGGGATTCGACTCGTTTTGTCCCGTAGGGTCACCCGTGCCGCTCGCCGATGTGGACCTCTCCGCCTTGGGTGTCACGACGCGCGTGAACGGAGAGGTGAGACAGCAGGGGCCGGCCTCGGACATGGCGTTCGACATCCCGACGATCATCGCCCACATCAGCCGGATCATGACGCTCCATCCCGGAGACCTCATCGCGACCGGCACGCCGGACGGCATCGGACCCCTCGCCGAGGGAGACGAGGTCGAGGTGGAAGTGGGCGGGGTCGGGTCGGTCACGAACCGGGTTGTGGCGGACACCTGATGCCTGCGCTCAGCGAGCGGTACCGCGCGCTCCCGCCTTTCCCGCTCGCGGGCATGAAAGAGATGCGCAGGAGGATCGAGGCGGACGGCGTGGACGTCATTGACCTCGGCGCGGGGGATGCGCCACTCGATCCACCACCCGCCGTGGTTGAGAAATTACGAGAGGTGGCAGGCGATAAGGCGTACTCCCGCTACGCGTTCCAGACGGGCCTGCCGGCATTTCGTGAGGCCATCGCGACGTTTATGGAGCGGCGCTTTGGGGTCTCGGTGGACCCATGGACCGAGGTCCTACCCCTCATCGGCTCGAAGGACGGTCTCTCGCACTTGCCGTTTGCGTACATCGAGCCCGGCGAAGTGGCGCTCATCCCGGACCCGGGGTACCAGGCGTATCTCGGATCGGTCACGCTGGCGGGAGGCGTTCCGCATCTCGTGCCGCTGCGCCCGGAGAACGATTTCCTCATTCCGCTCGACGAGGTTCCAGCCGACGTCGCGAGTCGGGCTCGAATCCTCTACCTGAATTACCCTAACAACCCGACCACGGCCATCGCACCCGACGAGTACCTCGAAGAAGCGATCCTCTACTGCGCCGAGCGAGACCTGATTCTCGCGTACGACAACGCGTATTCCGAGTTCGGCTTCGACGGGTACCGACCCCGCAGCATCCTCGAATTCGAGGGCGGGCGTGACGTCGCGCTCGAGTTCCACTCGCTCTCCAAGACGTACAACATGACCGGCTGGCGGCTGGGCTGGGCGGTCGGAAGTTCCGAGATGATCGCCGCGCTCACCAAGGTCAAGACGTTCATGGACACGGGGCAATATCTCGGTATCCAGGCCGCGGGGGTCGCCGCGTTGGAGAGCTGGGCCGACTGGGTGCCCGGCAACATCGCGACGTTCCAGGCCCGACGCGACCGAGGCGTGGAGGCCTTTTCCGATGCCGGTTTCGATCTCGTCGCGCCGAAGGCGACGATGTATCTGTGGATTCCAGTCCCGCGCGGGGAGGCGTCCGAGGACTTCGCGCGGCGAGCACTCGAGCAGGAAGGGGTGATCGTGCTCCCCGGGGCTGCCCTCGGTGCCGGTGGAGAGGGGTACTACCGGGTGGCCCTCACAGTTGAAGAGAACCGACTGGCGGAGGCCGCCCAGCGCCTGGGTCGCCTCATCGCGTGAGGAACTGGGCCTCCGGGCCGGTTTAGCAACAGCATGCGATCACGGCCCAGCGGCGCTGACTTCGACTCGGACCGGGCCCGGCAGACGCGCTCGGGGCGGGGGGCCCTCCGTGTCCGGCTGGTGGCGGCAGGTCTCTCGATCGCCTTACATGCGATCGGGTTTCTCATGTATCCGTCGATCGTACGCAATCTGAGGTCGGACGCTGACCCGCTTTCGCTCTCGACTACCACCCGGCCCCTGCGGGGCCCGGTGGTGCTTCGCCTGATCGACATCGACGTCAGGCCGGATCTGGAACGGCCAGAGAATCCTGAGGAGATCGAGGAGGTCGCCGCACCGGAGGCCGAGGCCGAAGCTCCGATCATCGAGGCGATTCCGCTCGGCGGGCTCGTGCCGCCAGGTCCCACCGCGGCCGAGCGCCTGAGGCCCCATCTCCAGGACGCCCGTCTCTGGACCGAATTGCCCCCGGAGTTCTATGAGCTGACCATGGAGCAGCGCGAGGAGCTGCTCCTGTCCTCTCGCATCGTGGAGTGGTACGACTCGCTCGCGCTGGTCCGCGCCGCCGAGGACAAGTTGACGGACTGGACCTACCGGGACGGGCAGGGGGGGCGTTGGGGCATCGCCGACGGAAAGATCTACCTCGGAGACATCTCGATCCCGATGCCCCTCAGCTTCGGGGTTCCGGTGGGCAAGAGGGACGAAACGGCACAACGCGTGTGGGTTTTCGAGGAAATCGCTCGCCAGAGCCAGCGATTCCTGCTCGAGCAGACGTGGAAGGAGCGGGCCGCCGCGATCCGGATCCGTCGGGATCGTGAGCGAGCGGCCGCCAGGCCGGATACGACGAGCGCGCGTTGATCGGGCAGCGAAGCTTCTGACCCTGGTGGCGCCGTCGCGACGCGGTGTAAGTTGGGGGATTCCCCTCGGGTACTCGTGATGCATTCCGCCCCCGATTCGCTCGTCCCCAACGGAGGTCGGTCCGTGGCCGGCATCGACTCAGGCAGGGCATTCTACGCGGGCCTTCTAGAAGCGCTCACGAGGGTCATGGGCACGGCGAAGGGATACTTGCGCGATCACGGGCCCAGGGTCGCCGTGCTCGCGACCCGGCTCGGCTCCGAGCTGGGCCTGAGCCAGAAGGAATGCGCCGAGCTGGTGTTCGCGGCGGTCCTGTCGGACATGGGCATGATCGGTCTGGCCGAAGACGCCTGGGAGAACCCGGCACCCCAGCTTTCGGATGAGGTGAGGGCGCGCGTTCGACGCCACCCGCAGCGATCGGAGCGGAGCGTCCGGGAAATCCCGCACCTCGAGCCGCTGGGGGTCCTGGTCCGGCACCACCACGAGTGGTGGGACGGAAGCGGATACCCCGATGGACTCGCGGGCTCCGAGATCCCTCTGGGCGCGCAAATCCTCCGGATTGCCGATACGGTGACGGCTCTGAGCGCACCCCGGCCTCACCGTGGCGCCGTCGAGCCGGCTCAGATCCTCGAGATCGTGAACTCCGGGCAGGGTGTAGAGTTCGGCGCGGACATCGCCCAGACCTACTTGTCGCTGTCCAAGGATGGCAAGATTCCGCGCTTCACCCTCTTGGGGTACGCGGACACCGTCCTGGGGGCGGCGGAGCACCTTCTGCCCGAGGAAGTGTCACCGCTCTCTACGAATCAGCTGCTCACCATCGTCGCGAACCTGATCGACGCGAAGGACCCCTACACGGCGGGGCACTCGCGACGGGTCGCCGTGCTCGCGGTGGCTGTCGCCGACGCGTTGGACCTCGAGGGCCACCTCAAGTCGTCTCTTTGGGCGATCGGTTACCTGCACGACCTGGGCAAGCTGGCCGTACCCTTGCGAGTCCTCGCGAAGAACGGCCGGCTCACCGAAGAGGAGTTCGACTATATCAAGGCCCATCCGAGCGACGGAGCGAAGATCCTGGAGACGATCCCCACGCTCCAGCACCTGACTGCGGGCGTCCGGTACC
>JADFLD010000295.1 GCA_022564535.1 Gemmatimonadota bacterium | reverse complement strand
CCTCCGTCTTCTCGGCTGATCGCCACCTCCATGGCATCGACCGGTGTCTCGGGATCGAGGAGATCATGGAATTCCACCACCATTGTCAGCGAATCCAGCACGCTAGCCGAAGCCACAGTCGCGGCGGAGGTGTCGGGTTCGAGAACGGGCACGTCGATGAGAAGCGTGTCACCCTCGGCGAGGTCCGCCGCCATCCCGCCCTGCACCTCGGTAGAGTCTACATCCCCGTCGCGGTTCACGTCCTCGAAGGCGGTGACGTAAAAGCTCCCCGCGGGCAAGTAGCGGAACGCGAAGATACCCTCTCGGTCGGTCACGGATTCGTGGGTGAGTCCATCGGTGCCGACCGCAAGGACGGTCGCCGCGTTCACTCCCACGCCGCTCGCCCGGCTCCACACCTGTCCGGCGAGGGTCGTCGGGATGAGCTCGCCACCCGTCGAGAAGACGAGCTCGAAGGCGTCCGTGAGTCTGTTTGCAAAGAGGTCCTGGACGATCGGCTGCAGCGTCACACGGTACACGATGCCGGCCTGGAAGCCGCCCTCGACCTCGACGCTCAAAGACCGGCTCCCGTGCTTGACCTTCACGTCCCCCACCCGCGGGGAGATCGAGATCGCCTGGGCGAGTGACCCACCGCTGACCCGCTCGCTTATCCGCTCGTCGAAGTCGAAGCGAACAGACGCGCTCAGGTCCTCCAGGGTGTCGAGCGCACGCGGATAGGTAGCGATGACCACGGGCGGGCGCCTGTCCTCGAGCCCGCCGGGAGGGCCGGCCTGGCGCGCGCACGCGCCGCCGACGCCGACGGCGATGGCTGCGACGAACGCGGCGCAAAGTGCCCGTCGAGATTCCTCGCGCCGCAACGTTTCGGGCCGGACGCCGCCCAGCGGTCTCAGTCCTCTAGCCCGACGAGCTTCTCACGAAGCTTCGATGCCTGGTCGTGCAGTTGAAGCGCCTTGTCGCGCTCATGCTGCACCACGTCGTCAGGGGCGTTGCCGACGAATTTTTCGTTGTCCAGCCGGGTTTCGACGCCCGTGAGCAGGCCTTCGAGACGCTCGATCTCGGTGCTCACGCGTGTACGCTCGCGTCCGAGATCGATCACCCCTTCGAGGGGAATGAACAGTTCCGACCCGTTGCGCAGGACCGCATGGGCCCCGACGCCGCTCGCGGATCCGGTCTCGACACGGTCCACACGAGCCAACTGCTCGAACGCGGCGAGCTGCGTCGCCACCGAATCGGCGAATCCATCCGGGCCTCCGCTCAAGTGTATCGCGATCCGCTGCGCTGCCGGCACACCGTATTCCTTGCGCAAGCGCCGGACCTCGACGATCAGGCCCTGGAAGTCCGACATGCGCCGTTCCGTGTCCTCGTCCTTCCACCCGCGGTCGGCCTCCGGCCACGGAGCGACAATCAGATCGTCGGGTCGCTCGGCCCCCTCCGGCCAAGGCAGGCGCGCCCACAGCTCGGCGGTCACGAAGGGCACGATCGGGTGGAGCAGCCGGAACGCCTGGTCGAGCACCGTCACGAGCGTCGACCGAGCAGCCTCACGCGTCGCGTCGTCGGCGTCGGGGGCGAGTCGCGTCTTTATCAACTCGAGATACCAATCGCAGATCTCGCCCCAAAAGAAGTGATAGAGCCCCTCCGCGACCTCGTGCAGGCGGAAGCGTTCGAGGCCCCGCGTCGCATCCGAGGCGGCGGCCTCCAAGCGCGACAGGATCCAGCGGTCCTCGAGCGCGAGGTCGTCGGCCACCGCGCTGAGCGACTGCACCGGGGTGTCGCCGAGACTCATGAGTGCGAAGCGACCCGCGTTCCAGATCTTGTTGGCGAAGTTGCGCCCGTTGGCAAACGTACCCTCGACGTCCTCGTGGTCGAGGCTGATGTCGGTACCCACCGCACACTGGCTCACGATCGTGTAGCGCATGGCGTCGGCGCCAAACTCCTCCACCACCCGGAGCGGGTCGATCCCGTTGCCGAGTGACTTGGACATCTTGCGGCCCTGCATGTCGCGCACGGTCCCGTGCAGATAGACCTCCGTGAACGGCGCCTTCCCGTGGAACTCATAGCCCATCATGATCATCCGCGAGACCCAAAAAAAGAGGATCTCCGGTGCCGTAACCAGCGTGTGGCCCGGATAGAACGCCTCCAGGTCGTCCGACTTCTTCGGCCAGCCGAAGACCGAGAAGGGCCAGAGCTGGGAACTGAACCAGGTGTCCAGGACGTCCGGGTCCTGCTCGAGCTCGCCGCCACACTTCGGGCACTCCGTAGGATCTTCGCGCGCGACGATCTGCTCTCCGCACGAACAATACCAGACCGGAATGCGGTGACCCCACCAGAGCTGCCGGGAAATGCACCAGTCCTGGATGTTCTCCATCCAGCGCTCGTACACGCCCTTCCAGTGGGGGGGCGTGAACGTAATCGTGCCGTCTTGGGACGCGGCCAAAGCCGGTTCTGCGAGCGGCTTCATGCTCACGAACCACTGCTCGGAGAGGCGAGGCTCGATCACCGTGCCACATCGGTAGCAGTGCGGCACCGAATGCGTATGCTTCTCCTCTCCGGCGAGCAGGCCCTGCTCTTCGAGCGCCGCGAGCACGGCCTTGCGGGCCTCGAAGCGCTCCATGCCCCGAAACGCCTCGGGCACTGCGTCGCTCATATGCGCCTCGGGCGTCATGACGTCCAGAAGCTCGAGCCCGGTGCGGCCGGCGATCTCGAAGTCGTTGCGGTCGTGCGCCGGCGTGACTTTCACCATGCCGGACCCGAATTCCGGGTCGACGCGGCGGTCGGCCACGATGGGGATGGTCCGACCCGTCAGCGGAAGTTCGACCTCGCCCCCGACGAAGTCTCCGTAGCGTTCGTCACCCGGGTACACGGCCACGCCGGTGTCGCCGAGCATCGTCTCGGGACGGGTGGTCGACACCGTCAGATACCAGCGTCCGTCGGGAAGCTGCCCGATCGCTTCCGCCCCCCCGGCCGCCGCGTCACGTGCGGCATCGGAGATCGCGTCGGAAAGGGGGTACCGGAGGTGCCACAGCGTGCCCTCCGTTTCCTCGCCCTCCGCCTCTTCGTTCGACAGGGCTGTGAGGCAGCGCGGGCACCAGTTGATGATGTACTCGCCGCGATAGATGAGGCCCTTCTCGTACAACGAGACGAAGACCTCGCGGACCGCGGCGCGGAGATCGTCGTCGAGCGTGAAACGGGTCCGCTCCCAGTCACAGGACGCACCGATGGCTTTCAGCTGCTGGAGGATCGTGTCTCCCGTCTCGCCCACGAAGTCCCAGACGCGCTCGACAAACTTCTCGCGGCCCAGATC
>JADFLD010000294.1 GCA_022564535.1 Gemmatimonadota bacterium | reverse complement strand
CAGTCTGGGGATTCACCGGACCCTTCCAGGTCTGGCCTTGGACGGTCGAGGTTGTCGGGGAGGCGGAGGTCACAGGCACTTTCGACATCGTCCCGTTCGAGAGAGAGTTCGGACTGGAACAGCGGACCTACCGCCATCGGTGTGTCGAGGCATGGTCGATGGTGGTGCCGTGGATCGGGTATCCACTCCGCGAGCTCCTCGAGAAATTTCGACCGCTATCCTCGGCGAATTACGTGCGCTTCGTGTCTTTCGACCGACCCACCCAGGCCATCGGTCAATTCGACCAGCCTTGGTACCCGTGGCCATTCTACGAGGCGTTGCGCATGGACGAGGCACTCAACGATCTGGCGTTCGTCGCGACGGGCATCTATGGCGAGCCGTTGCCCAAGCAGCACGGGGCGCCCTGGCGGCTCGTCCTGCCATGGAAGTACGGCTTCAAGAGCCCCAAGGCCATCGTGCGAATCGAGTTCTTGCGCGGCCCGCAGCCGCCGCCCACGTTCTGGAATGACGTGTGGCCGAGCGAGTATGGATTCTACTCCAACGTCAATCCCGATGTGAGTCACCCGCGTTGGTCGCAGAAGAACGAGCGGCCGCTTGGCGAAGTCGAAACGATACCGACTCGGCTTTTCAACGGATATGCCGACTACGTGGGCGACCTCTACGATCCGGATCTCCTGACGTACATCAGCTAGGAGCGGTCTCGGGTCAACTCCCGGAGCCGCCCAAGCGTAGGAAGTACCCCAGAACCAAGTCGGTTCCCGCCGGGAGATTCTGGCCGCTCAGTGGCCAGCGTGCGCCGACCTCGAGTTGTCCAGGACCCACAGGGAACAGCAGAGAGGGGTTCAAGCGCAGCATTTCGCGTTCGGCACCCTCGGCGAGCACTGCGTTGAAGACCGGCGTTGCGCCGTACCAACCCTCCAACGAGACCTTGAAGTCCACGACGACCGCAGTTCCACCGGCGGACGCGTAGAAGAACCGCTCGTCGCCGTAGTCTACGCGCCCACCGTCGCGCGGCTCGCGCCACCTGTACCCGACCCATCCCGCGACGTACAGAGGGGCCGGGTAGAAGGAATGTCCGACCTCGAGCATGAGCTCCCAGTCCCGCTGCCCGTCGCCCAGGGGGATGACACTCGATCCGACGTCGAAGTCCCCAACCGGTACCTTGACCCCACCCCTCACGGCAAGCGGAAAGCCGAGTCCCAACAGCCGTAACGGGCTGACGCGTACATACAGGCGCACGTCCCCCGGACCCGTGGACGTGCTCCGACCCGTGAGATCGTCGAATTGGAGACGTTGAAAGGAAAACTGGCCCCAGACGTCGACGCCCGTGGCCAAGCCCCACGCGATGGTCAGGAACGTTTGGCTGGCGACCGCGTGTCCGTTCCCGGGGAAGTCACCCCTTTCGCCGGTGAGGTCGTACGACTCCCTGGTGTCCTGGTGATAGGCCGACAGCGAGGCCCATCCGCGTCCAGGGGGCTCCACCCACTGGCTGGCCGCGTGCGTAGGGTGGACGGCCATCAGCAAGACCCCGACCACGCCCCACAGGGCTGCGTTCATACCGGTGATGGGATCGGCGATGATGAGGCTCGGCACTTGAGATGATCGGATCGCGGCCCTGTTCTAGTGCATGGTCTCCTGCAAGAAGTGCTTCGCCTCGCGCATCCCCTCGAACGACTCGCGACCGGCCCACACGTTCGTGAGCGCGCGGTACGCCTTGGCTGCCCCTGCGTCGTCTCCAATCGCCACGTTCGCGCGGGCCAGTCCCAGCAACGCGCGCGGACGGTTCGGCATGCGGAGGAGCGCCGCCTCGAACATGCCGATCGCGTCGGACGGCCGGTCGAGGTCGAGGAGGAGCTCGCCGTACAGCTCATGAACGGGTTTGATCGGCGAGGCCGATCCCCTCGGTGGTGCCATCGCCTCCACCAGGGCTACGGCCTCGTCCATCAGCCCGGTGGCCACACCCCCGTGCCCCATGCCGGCGTGCAGCATCGCGCTGACCTCTTTGGATGTGGCCTCCGTGTATCCGCTTCCTCCACCGTCGACCGCTTTCTTCAACGCGACCTCCGCCTCTGCCAATGCCGCCTGATCACCGAGTCGCCAAGCGCTGAGTCCGGTGGCCAGCAACTCGCTGGGAGAGGAGTCGTCCGTCACCGGTCGGATCTCCCATATCTCCGTATCCACGATATAGCGAGACTTGAGCAAGGAAACCGTGTTGATCGCTCGGGCCACCCCCGCTTCACCTCGCGCACCACCCTCCATGAAGCCGCCTTGCTCCGACATGGCCTCGATGCGATCGATCCAGAGGCGGGCTTTCTCGTAGTCCCCTCGCTGCAAGTCGCCATACTGGCCCCAGTCGAGGGCGTGGATCGCGTCACCCATGCTGTCGCCGGCTCTGAACAGCTCCCTGGCGGCGGCGTAGGCCGACTCATTGTTGATCGAGACCCGGTCCCACATACCGTGTTGGATGAAGATGTGCGTCGGCATGTGACGGGCGTGCGAGACCGCCGGTGCGATCTCTGAGAACCGATAGGCGGCCTGAAGAGCGAGAGGCGCGTGCAGGGGATCGTCG
Organism: Gemmatimonadota bacterium; assembly: GCA_022564535.1. Next base: position 746 of record JADFLD010000294.1, on the reverse strand, counting down.
AACGAGTGAATCGCGTAGTGCGGCGCCCCCGGGTGGTTCGGGTTCGCGTTGAAGAGCCCGAGGGCGATCGTCCCGGCCCTGATCTTGAGGCGCTGGCTCAGGTCTCCCGTCGCAGCCACCGCGCCTAACATCGAGAGCGCGTAAAACGCGGCCACCTCAACGTCGTCCGGATACTCTTCGTATAGCTGCTCCATCGCCTCCATGTACCCCACGCGGCGCTCGACGTGATCGCCGTCACCCCAGAGGATCTCCACGGCCTCCAAGAAGCCCTTCTCCCGATCGGTCGGCGCCTTGTCCATGCGCTCGGCCCGGGTCGCCGCGAGACGTTGGAGGACGCGGCTGGGCTCCGTCGCGTCCATCCGTGAGATCAGCGGATGGTTGTACGCGAGGGACTCACCCCAATAGGCCATGGCGAAGCCCGGGTCGATGTCCTGAGCGGCCGAGAACTGCTCGATCGCCTGCTTCCAGCCGAAGCTGTGGAGAAAGGCAACACCGCGCAGGAAGTGCTGTTGGGCCTCGGGGGTCGCCGAGGTCGGGAAGTCGATCGACCCGACGTTGTCGAACTGGGCGGCGGCAGGAGTCGCGACGAGCAGGATAAGGCCCGCGATCAGTATTACGGCACGTGTACGGCTCATTGTCTTTCCTCGATCACCGATGCGCCGACTTCGCGGCCGCGCTCGGATTTGTGGTTCGTATATTCTGCGAGTAGTTCTTCGTGGCGGAAAACGATCACGCGCGAGCCAACG
>JADFLD010000018.1 GCA_022564535.1 Gemmatimonadota bacterium | reverse complement strand
TCACGCAGCCTCCCTAGGCTCATATGGCGTCATTCCACCCGGGTCACACCCTCGAGGCACGAGCCCTCAGGCCGGCCGCATCACCGACCGGTACAGCTCGCCGAGTCGTTCGACCACGCTTCTTACGTCGACCTCTTCCGTGACTTTGACGCCATGGGCGGTAATCTCCGCGCGGAGCTCGGCGTCGGAAGCCAGGCGTATCAGGTCGGCGGCGAACCGCTCCGGGCGCCCTGATACCATCGGGAGGCTCTCGGCGAGCTCCTCCGACCATCCTTCGAGGCCGGCCTGCATCTTCACGGTGGGCAACCCGGCGGCGATCGCGAGGAGCGCGGCCCGAGACCAGGACGCCCAGGGTGTCGCGTCGATGGCGATGTCGGCCGCGGCCCAGATCGGTCCGGCCTCGGTGCCCCTGCCGAGGAAGACGACCGAGTCACCGAGATGAAGCTCCTCGGCCTTCCATCGGGTCGATCCCTCGTAGCGCCCCGAACCGACGATGAACATCCGCATGCCGGGCTTCTCGGTCATCGCGATCGAGAGCCCGGTCAGAATGCGGTCCATGCCGGCCCCGGAGTCGAAGTTGGACACCAGCACGAACGCGGTCTCGTCTTCGACGATGCCCATGAGAACGCGCGCGGCCTTGCGCGTGGTGCGCTCCACGCGATCACGGACCGCCTCGACGTCGACCGACGTCGGGAGCACCTCGATATGGCCGTCCGCCGCGCCGTAGGCGCGCACAGCCAGTCCACGGCTCGCTTCGTTCGGGACGACGAAGCGGGTCGCCACCCGACTGCGCGCCCTCCGCTCCAGGTACTGTAGTACCCGCCCACGTATATCCTTCTCGTGGTTCGGAGGACGCGTGACCGTCCGCACGACCGCGACATCCCTGGGTGCGGCCAACTGCGCGACGGCCCCACCCCAGGAACCGTAGCCGTGGACGACGTCGACGCCGACCCGTTTGATGAGGGCACGGACCTGGGACACGGCCCGGAACGCCCCCATCGGACCCACGAGCCCCAGAGAGTAGGTCGGAACCTTCATCTCCTGCACCCGCTCCCTCAAGTCATCCTGACCGCCGAGCGTGACGACCATGGGGTCGAAGTCCGCTCGGGAAAGACGGCCGAGAATCGTAACGAGCTCGTCGCCCAGGTCGTTGGCGGCGAGAGACCCCAAGATGTACAGGACGCGCGGTCGGCTCATGGACGCCCGGACCGTGAAGGAGTGGGGGAAGGTACCAGCGGCCCCGGAAACAAAACGCTACCCCTCACGCTCCGCAACCGAACGCACGAAGGCCCCCCGGCGAGCATGCTCCGGGGGGCCTTCGCCGTGTGAATACGGTCGGGCCGACGATCAGGCGTTCGCCTTCGCCAGAGGTGGGGCCTTGGTCACCTTGCCGGCGGAGATGCACCGGGTGCATACCCGCACGCGTCGGCGCTGCCCCTTGTCGTCGACGATCTTGACCGACTGAAGGTTCGGCAACCAGCGTCGCCGCGACTTGTTGTGCGCGTGGCTGACCTTGTTCCCCGTAGCGGGGCCCTTGCCACACGCGTAGCACACTCGAGCCATCTTCTTCTATTCCTGCTTGATTCGATTTCTGGAATGGACCGCGTTAATTCGCGGCGCCTTCGTTGTCACCACCCCCCGTTGCACCGCCGGTGACCCTCATGGCGGTCACCTCGAGAAAGTGAGTCGCGAACTCGACCACGATCCGGTCGTTCTCACCGATTGTCTCCGCCTCAGCCCAAGCGGACACGATGGAGTCGTTCATCGCGAAGACGGTACCGACCACCGTCGCGGTGCTCCCCTGCCCGATGCTCAGTCCTTCGGCCATCACCTCGGCCGACATCGAGACGAGGAACGGGTTGCCGTTCGGCATCGCCAGCCAAAAGCCCTGCCTACCCATCAGGCTGGCCACATTGAAGTCTACCAGACGGATCTCCTGTCCCTCGTACGGCGACGCGTCCATCTGAATGTCCACGCCATCGACCGCGGCCACCGAGCTCCAGTCCTCCTCCACCGTGACGGTATCCTCTACGATCTTGAGGTCCCGCTCGAGGGCAGCCTGGCCGGTGAGCCAAAACATGAATCCGCCAATGACCGCGAATGCCGTGATCATCAGAGCCATTCCCAAGTCAACCGCGCCACGTCGCGAAGCGTTTTCCGGCATGTCCGTCGTCCTGTCCTGTTGAGTGTCGTCGCTGATGGAGGCAGGCAAACTAGTTGACCAACTCGATGAGCGACATCTCCGCTGCGTCACCCTTCCGATTCCCGAGCTTCAGAATCCGGGTATAGCCGCCGGGCCGCTCCGAAAAGCGTGGCCCGATGTCGTCGAAGAGCTTCCCGAGCACCTCACGATCCTGGATGTTCCGACCCGCCAAACGGCGCGCGTGCAGGTCGCCCCGACACGCCAACGTAATGAGCCGCTCCGCGAAGGGCCGGAGCTCTTTGGCCTTGGCCGTCGTCGTCTCGATCCGCTCGTGGCGAAAGAGGGACGTGGCCATGTTGCGAAGCGTCGCCTTGCGGTGACTCCGGGTCCTTGAGAGCTGCCTCCCCTTCTTGCGATGCCGCACCGTTACTCCTCGCCGCTCGCCGCGGCTTCAGCCTCGTCTTCGACGAAGAAGAGACGACCGTCTTCACCCTGCTCGAGCTGCATGCCGAAGTGCAGGCCGTGCTCCTCGAGGAAATCCGAGATCTCCTTGAGCGACTTCTTTCCGAAGTTCTCGATCTGGAGCATCGAGTCCTCGGAGCGCTGCACCAGATCACCCAGCGTGCGAATGCTCTCCTTCTGAAGAGAGTTCCGCGACCGCACCGAAAGCTCGGCGAGGTCCTCGATTGGACGTTCGAAGAGATCCTGAAGACGCTCGGGCACGGGTGATGCTCCGGGAGGTGAAACCTCCGGGATGCCACCCTCGCCGAAGTAAAGCATGTATTCGAGGTGCTTGCGGACGAGCTCGGCCGCATACGCGACCGCGTCGACGGCCTCGATCGACCCGTCGGTCTCGATCTGCAGTGTCAGGCGGTCGAAGTCGGTCCGCTGCCCTACACGCGTCTCCTCGACGGAGAAGTTCGCGCGGCGAACTGGGTTGTAGATCGAGTCGATCCGCACCAAGTCCACCGGAGCCCCTTTGGGCACCGGGTGCGCCGAAGCCAGGACGAAGCCACGCCCCTTGTTCACGTGCAATTCAACGCTGAGCTCGCGCCCGCCCTGGTATGTGAACAGGTGGTGGTCCGGATCCAAGATCGCAGATCCCGAGGGAGCCTGGATCATGGCCGCGGTCACGGGTCCCGCCTCCTCAACGCTCAACAGGAGCACGACCTCTTCGACGTCGTCGTCCAGTGTGACGACGAGCGACTTGAGGTTCTGAATGACCTGGTGCACGTCCTCGACCACGCCTTGAATCGTCTGATGCTCGTGAACCACGCCGTCGATCCGGAACGCCCACACCGCCGCTCCAGGGAGCGACGAAAGCAGCACCCTGCGAACCGAGTTGCCGAGCGTTTGACCGAAGCCACGCTCCAGCGGCTCGATCACGAACTGAGCCGACCGTGCACCCTCCTGCGGGTCGATGGCTTCGACACGCTCCGGAAGCACCAGTCCGGTCAGATCTATCTCCACAATTCCCTCCTGAGTACGCCGTTGACGCCAAGCCCTCCCCCGAGGAGGACTGGCAGCCTCACTACTTCGAATAGAGCTCCACGATCAACTGCTCATTGGCCGCGAGCGGGATGTCTGCGCGCGTGGGCATGCGAACCATGCGACCGACGCGAGCCTTTTCGTCCAGGGCCAGCCAGTCCATCAACGTCGGGCGCGTACGCGCCTCCAGCGCCGCCTCGACCGGCAGGATGTTCTTCGACTTCTCCCTCACCGCGATCTCGTCCCCGGCGGAGACGTGGAAGCTCGGGACGTTGACGACCCGGCCGTTCACCTCCACGTGGCGGTGCCGGACCAGCTGGCGCGCCTGGCTACGGCTCTGAGCGAACCCGAACCGGAATACGATGTTGTCGAGGCGAGACTCCAGCGCGATGAGAAGGTTGTCACCGGTCACGCCCTGAACATGATTGGCGCGCTCGAAGAGACTCCGGAACTGCTTTTCGCCCAACCCGTACATCCGCTTGACCTTCTGCTTCTCACGAAGCTGGACCGCGTAATCCGACTGTTTGCGGCGACGCTGTTGGGCTGGGCCGTGCTGTCCGGGCGGGTACGCGCGGCGCTCCATCGGACACTTCTCCGTGTAGCACTTCTGCCCCTTCAGAAACAGCTTTTGGTTTTCGCGGCGGCAAAGCCTGCAGACGGGTCCTGTATAGCGAGCCATGTCTTAAACCCTGCGCTTCTTCGGCGGCCGGCAGCCGTTGTGCGGAAGCGGCGTCACATCGAGAATCGACTTGATGAAGAGACCCGCCGACGCAAGAGCCTGGATGGCCGACTCGCGTCCGGAGCCGGGGCCCTGCACGCGAACATCCACCCTCTTGAGCCCGAGGGCGACCGCCTCGCGGCCGACCTGCTCGCCCGCGACTGTGGCGGCAAAGGGAGTCGACTTCTTGGAGCCCTTGAAGCCGGCCTTGCCGGCGCTGGCCCAGACGATCGCGTTACCGGCGTTGTCGGTGATCGTGATCATCGTGTTGTTGAACGTCGCCTTTATGTGCGCGATGCCCTCTGCCTCGACGACCTTTTTGGTGCGTTTGGGACGGTTGCTCGGGTTAGCCACGTGTTTGCATCCTCATTCCTGCGTGCTTCCTGCTGTTTGAATCCGATTGTAGGACCTGAACCTCCGGAACGACGAGCGCGCACCCTGCAGGTGCTGGGGCCACGCTCCCCTAGGAGGTAGTTACTTCCTCGGCGCTCCCTTCTTGCCAGCGATCGCGCGCCGCGACCCCTTGTGGGTGCGAGCGTTCGTGTGCGTCCGCTGCCCGCGCACGGGGAGACCCCGGCGGTGGCGAATCCCGCGGTAGCAGCCGATGTCCATGAGTCGCTTGATGTTCATGGAGCGCTCGGTGCGAAGCGCACCCTCGACCTTGTAGTTCCCCTCGATTTGACCACGGAGACCGTTCACGTCGTCGTCGTTGAGATCCTGAGTGCGGCGGTCAGGGTCGACGCCACACGCCGCGATGATCTTCTTCGCGCGGTGGGGTCCGATTCCGTAGATGTATGTGAGGGCCACCTCGATGCGCTTGCCTCGAGGCAGATCAACACCAGCGATACGTGCCATTCTATCTGTTCCTAGTGCTATGGGAAGCCGATTTCACCGGCCTCATCCCTGGCGCTGCTTGTGCTTCGGGTTCCGCGAACAAATAATTCGCACGACGCCTTTGCGGCGCACGACTTTGCAGTGCTCGCAGATCGGTTTCACGCTGCTTCGGACCTTCACTTTGCTTCTCCCAATCCGTTTGTAGCAGAGCTAGAAAGTATAACTAGCCCTGGGTGCCCCTTCAAGCCATGCCGGAGGTTGAAGATTTCGCGCTCACGGGGCCCGTGATCGACGTCAGAACCTTCGGTCCATCCTCGGTGATTCCTACCGTGTGTTCGAAGTGCGCGGACAGCTTCCGGTCCGCCGTGACGACGGTCCAGCCGTCGTCCAGCGTACGAATGCTTGCCGAACCCTCTGATAGCATCGGTTCGATCGCCAAAACCATTCCCGCCCTCAGAAGCGGCCCGTGTCCGGACCGACCAATGTTAGGAACCTGCGGCTCTTCGTGCACGTCGCGACCGACACCGTGACCCACGAGCTCACGAATGATGCCGTAGCCCGTACCCTTTACCGTACGCACGACCGCCGCGCCGATGTCACCGACATGATTGCCGGGCACGGCGGCCTCGACAGCGGCCGTCAGCGCCTGCTCGGTGACCTCCATCAAGGTGCGGGCCTCGGTGGAGACCTCCCCTACCGTGTACGTCCAGGCCGAGTCCGCGCACCATCCGTTGAGACGCACGCCGACGTCAATGGAGACGATATCGCCCTCGTCCAGGATCCTTCCATCGCCGGGAATGCCATGGACGACCTCTTCATTCAAGGAGATGCACACGCTGCCCGGAAATCCGTAGAGCCCCTTGAACGCAGCCGTGGCTCCTTCGTAGGACGCGATGAACTCCTCGGCGAAGTGGTCGATCGCCGCGGTCGAGACACCCGGCTCCACCCTCTCGGGAAGCGCAATGAGCAGATCGGCGATGATCGTGCCCGCCTCGCCGATGGTCTCCATCTCGGTCGCCGTACGAAGGTGGATCACCCTCCGTCTCCAACAGCCGACCTGAAATCGGCGTAGATGTCGTCGGCGCCCCGGTCCGCGCAGACCCTCGTCATCTTCGCCGGGTGTGTCTCGTAAAACGCGACGAGTGGCGCAGTCTGGGCGAGGTACACTTGAAGACGCCGCTGGACCGTCTCGGGTTCGTCATCGACCCGCTGCACCAGCGTACCACCGCAGCGATCGCATGCTCCGTCGGCCGAAGGGGGGCTGAAGTAGCGGTTGAACACCGCCCCACACTCCGGGCAGCTTCGGCGGCCGCTGAGGCGCTTCACGAGCGTCTCGTCCGGGGCCTCGAAGAGCACGACGACATCGACCTGGCGACCGATCGCGGCGAGGACGGAATCCAACCCGGTCGCTTGGTCCGTCGTGCGAGGGAACCCGTCGAACAGGACGTCGGTGTCACCAGCCACTCCCCCGACGTGCTCTCGCACGAGGTCCAGGATCAGGCCGTCGGGGACGAGGTCGCCTCTGTCCATGTAGCCCTGTGCGCGCCGACCCAGCTCGGTACCGTCGCGACGCGCGGCCCGAAGCAGGTCACCCGTGGAAACGTGTTGCGCCCCCGTCTCGTCGGCGAGGCGCGCCGCCTGAGTGCCCTTGCCGACCCCCGGCGGGCCGAGAAGAACCACGATCATCCGAACCGTCCCATGAAGTTGCCAGCCTATATGAACCGCTGACGACCGCGCATCTTCACGCGACCCTTCTTCATGAAGCCGTCGTAGTGCCTCAGGAGAAGGAGCTGCTGAGCCTGTTGAACGGTATCGAGCCCGACACCCACGACGATCAGCAGACTCGTGCCACCGAAGAAGAACGTCTGGATGTTGAAGATGTCGAAGATGAAGAACGGGACCAGAGCGACGAACGCCAAGTAGATCGAACCTGGAAGCGTCACACGCGTCAGCACCCGGTCGATGTACTCGGCGGTACGTGCTCCAGGCTTCACGCCCGGGATGAACGCGCCTTGCTTCTTCAGATTCTCGGCCAGGTCGACCGGATTGAAGATGATCGCCGTGTAGAAATACGTGAAGAAGAGAATGAGCAGACCGTACGTCACGTAGTACGTGTACGTTTGCGGCGCGAACATTTCGGCCAGCACCGAGAGTGGGCCGAGATCCACGAACGCCGCCATCGTACCCGGCATGACGATGAAGGACTGAGCGAAGATGATCGGCATGACCCCGGCCGAGTTTACCCGGAGGGGAATGAAGCTCTTCTGTCCTTCACGAATCCGACCGCGACCCACGACTTTGCGAGGAATCTGGACCGGAATCTTTCTTGCGGCCATCGTCATCGTGACGACCGCCGCGCACACGCCAACGATCACCCCTAGGAGCGCCAGGAGCGCCATCGCGGTGATCTCGCCTAGCAGGTACGACTCCCATGTCCGTGCGATCGCCGAAGGGAACGTCTCGATGATCGAGAAGAAAATGAGCAACGACATGCCGTTGCCGATGCCTCGGTCGGTGATCTGCTCACCGAGCCACATCACGAAGACCGCGCCGACCGTCAGCGTGACGACCGTCGTGAACGTGAAGAGAAAGCCCGGATCGGCCACCGCGCCAGGAATCGACTGCAGGAACGCCGAGTAACCATATCCCTGAGCCACTGACAGACCCACCGTCGTGTAGCGAGTCCACTGCGTCAGCTTCTTCCGGCCGTCTTCCCCTTCCTTCTGCAGCTTCTCGATGGTCGGAAATACAGCCGCGAGCAGCTGGAACATGATGCTCGCGGAGATATACGGCATGATGCCGAGCGCAAGAATCGTGGCACGGGACAGCCCGCCACCCACGAACATGTCGTAGATGCCGAAGAAGGTGTTCTGGAGCGCCCCGAACGTCTCCTGCAGGATGTTCACATCCAGGCCCGGCACCGTGATATGGGCGCCGGTGCGATAGATGAGCAGGACGAGCAGGGTGAAGAGGATCTTCTCCTTGAGCTCCGGAACGCGGAACAGATTCGCGATGGGGTTGTTCGCCATGACTGCGGAGCCTAGGAGTCCGAGGTGGTGGCGCCGATCACGGTCACTGATCCACCGGCGGCCTCGATCTTGGCCTGCGCGCTAGCGCTGAACGCGTGCGCGCTCACCGACAGCTTTTTTTCCACTTCGCCTTGGCCGAGGACCTTTACAGGCTTACGCAACGAACGAATGAGTCCCGCGCTCCTGAGTGAATCCAGCGAAACCTCGCCATCGACCCTGTCGAGGTCGCGTACGTTGACCACCTGGTACTCGACACGGTTGAAGCTCTTGAAGCCACGCTTGGGGATGCGCCGGACGAGCGGCATCTGGCCACCCTCGAAACGCGGGTGCACGTTGCCGCCGGAGCGGGATTTCTGACCATTTTCACCCCGGCCGGCCGTCTTGCCAGTCCCCGAGCCCGGGCCACGCCCGACACGCTTTCGGTTCCGGCGCGAGCCGGGGGTGGGGCTCAGATCGTGTAGCTCAGCCATCTGCTATTCCTCTACGTCGGTTACTTCGATCATGAACGAGATCTGGCGGATCATGCCCTCGATCGACGGGGTGACCTCATGGACTACGCTCTGCTGGTGACGTTTGATCCCCAGCGCTCTTAGCGTCCGACGATGCGCCTGTTGGCGCCCGATGCCGCTCCGGACCTGAGTGATCTTCACCTTCCTGAGTTGCTTCTTCTTAGCCACGGTGTCTCCCCAGTCCCAGCGCCTCGACGGACACACCGCGCTCCTCGGCCGCCCGCTCGGGTGTCACGAGCTCCTTGAGTCCATCCATCGTCGCACGCACGACGTTGATCGGGTTGTTCGATCCCAGGCACTTCGTCAGGATGTCGGTGATCCCCGCAGCTTCCAGCACCGCCCGCACCGGGCCACCGGCGATGACACCGGTACCGGGAGCCGCGGGACGCATCATTACGCGACCGGCACCCCACCGTCCAACGATGTCGTGCGGGACGGTCCCGTTTCGGATAGGGACCTTGACCATGTTACGACGTGCACGCTCGAACGCCTTGCGAATCGCCTCGGCGACTTCGTTGGCCTTGGAAAGCGAGACGCCGACGTTGCCCTTCTGATCACCCACGGCGACCAGCGCCGAGAAGGAGAATCGACGACCACCCTTCACGACCTTCGCGACACGGTTGATGTAGATGACGGTCTCGACGAGATCGCTTTCGCGCCCCCGCCCTCGACCGCCATCGCGCTTCTTCGATTTCTTCGGATTCGGATTGTTCGACATCAGAACGCGAGCCCCCCCTCTCGGGCACCATCGGCAAAGGCCTTCACACGACCATGATACCTGTACCCACCGCGGTCGAAGACCACGGCATCGATCCCCTCACTCTTGGCCTTCTCAGCCAGCAGCTTGCCCGCCGCAAACGCGTGCTCGACTCGACGATTCTGGCCTTCCGCCTTGAAGTCCCTCAAGTCAGGGGCCAGAGTCGACATGCCGACGAGCGTCACAGCCGCGTCGTCGTCGACCAGCTGTCCCTCGATGTTCTTGAGAGAACGGAAGACAACGAGACGCGGGCGCGCGGCGGTACCCTTTATCTTGTTGCGGACCCGGAAGTGACGGCGCTGCCGTTGAAGTCGGCGGCTTTTCTTGAGCTTACTCTGTTTGATCATGACCTGTTAGGCTCCGGCGGTCTTACCGGCCTTGCGCCGGACGTGTTCGCCCTGATATCGGATTCCCTTGCCCTTGTATGGCTCAGGCGGCCTGAACGACCGAATCTCAGCCGCCGTCTGACCCACCTTTTGCTTGTCGATGCCCGAGATGACGATGGTGGTCTGGTTCGGACACTCGAGGCTGACACCGTCGATCGGCTGATACTCGATCGTGTGGCTGAAGCCCAGGGTCAGCGTAATCGCCTTGCCCGTGGTAGCGGCCTTGTATCCGACACCGATGATCTCGAGAGTCTTCGAAAAGCCCTCGGTCACGCCGATGACCATGTTCGCGATGAGCGACCGGGTCAGCCCGTGGAGCGCGCGGTGATCCTTGTGGTCGGACGGGCGCTCGACGCGGATTTCACCGTCGTCCACCACGATCGTCATGTCGCGGTGCACGTTTAGCTCCATCTGCCCCTTAGGGCCCTTCACGCTGATCGTGCCATTCGCCTGCTTGACCTCGACGCCCTTGGCGATCGGGACAGGCATTCTTCCAATTCGAGACATCGTTTCTCTCTAGCTCTACCAGACCAACGCGAGGACCTCGCCCCCGACACCCCTGGAGCGGGCCTCGCGGTCGGAAAGGACTCCGACAGAGGTGGACAGGATGGCGATTCCGAGACCGTTCCGTACGCGCGGGATGTCGCTCTTGCCGACGTAATGCCGTCGGCCCGGACGCGAAACCCGCTCGAGGTGCCGAATGACCGGCTTCCCCTCGTAGTACTTCAGATATACGCGGAGCACGCCGAAGCGCCCGTCCTGAAGCACCTTGTGCGCATGGACAAAATGGCTCTCCTGTAGGAGACGCGCGATCTCGATCTTCTTCGTGGACACGGGCATGTCCACCCACTTGTGGGCCGCCTGGCCGGCGTTCCTGATGCGGGTGAGCATATCCGCGATTGGGTCGGTCATCATGATTTTATAATTCCCCTTACCAACTCGACTTGCGCACGCCCGGGATCTCGCCGCGAAGCGCCATCTCCCGGAAGCAGATACGGCAAAGTCCGAACTTCCGCAGGAAGCCCCGAGGTCGCCCGCATCGCTGACACCGATTCCGCTGACGCACGGCGAATTTCGGCTTGCGCTTGTTTCTCTCAACGAGTGCCTTTCTGGCCATTCGAATTCTCTCTCTTAAGCGGAGGCGCCGATTCGCACCGGCACTGCACCACGGAAGGGGAAGCCCAACTCACGGAGAAGGGCAAAACCTTCGTCGTCCCTGTTATTCGACGTCACGAACGTGAGGTCCATCCCGTGGATCTTTCTGACCTTGTCGTAGTCGATTTCGGCGAAAATGATCTGCTCCCGAATCCCCATCGTGTAGTTCCCACGGCCATCGAAGGATCTCGTCGAGAGGCCACGGAAGTCGCGAACACGCGGGATCGTGGCACTGAGGAAGCGGTCCAGGAAGAACCACATCCTGTCACGACGCAGCGTCACCGATGCGCCCACGGGCATCCCCTCGCGGAGCTGGAAGTTCGATATCGAGCGGCGGGCTCGGTCCACGTTCGCCTTCTGGCCCGAGATGACGCCGAGCTCGTCTACGACGCTCTCCAGCAGCTTCTGGTCCTTGGACGCATCTCCGACACCGACGTTCAATACGATCTTCAGGAGCTTGGGCACCTGATGGGCGTTCGTGAACTGAAACTCTTTCTGGAGCTTCGGCCGCACGTAGGTCTCGTAATGGATCTTGAGTCTGGGTTCCATCTTGCTCACTTCAGTCACACCCTCAGTGAGGTCTCGGGATCGGATTTCCGGTCTTCACCGCAATCCGCTCCTTCGTACCGTCTTCTTCTACTTGTATGCGAATCCGACTGGCCGTATCGGACGTCGGATCGAGGAGCATCACGTTCGAGATATGGATCGGGGCCTCGAAGCTGATGATGCCGCCGTCGGGGTCCGCCTGGCTCGGACGTGTGTGGCGCTTGCGCATGTTCACACCTTCGACGCGCACGCGGTTCTTGGCGCGTTGAACCTCCATCACCGAGCCCTCCATGTCGCGGTAGTTGCCGCGAATGACACGGACCCGATCGCCCTTCACGATCTGGTGCTTGCGGCCCATCAGAGAACCTCCGGCGCCAGCGACACGATCTTCATGTATTTCTTCTCACGCAGCTCCCGCGCGACGGGCCCGAAGATGCGCGTGCCCCTCGGCTCCCCGTTGTCGTCGACGATCACCGCCGCGTTGTCGTCGAAACGGATGTACGTCCCATCGCGACGACGGATTTCTTTGGTGCACCGCACGACGACCGCCTTCACCACGGTGCCTTTCTTGATGCCCGCGTTCGGGATGGCGTCCTTGACGGTGGCGACGATGAGGTCACCCACTCGCGCATAGCGACGCCTCGAGCCGCCGAGCACCCTGATGCAGAGTGCTGCCTTGGCTCCCGTATTGTCGGCGATCCTGAGGACCGATTCCTGCTGGATCATGCTGTTCTCCCTCTATCTCTAGCTTACGCGTCGTGGTCGACTGTCCGGTCAGACCGTGCGCGATATCAACTCGATGACCCGCCACCGCTTCGTCTTCGACAACGGCCGGGTCTCGGTGATCCGCACTGTGTCACCGATTTGGCACTCATTGTTCTCGTCGTGGGCGTGGTATCTCGTCGTGCGCTTTACCGCCTTCCCGTACAGAGGATGCGGGAACTGCCGCTCGACAGTCCCGGTCAC
>JADFLD010000293.1 GCA_022564535.1 Gemmatimonadota bacterium | reverse complement strand
ACGCTTCGAACTGGAAAACCAAACATATTTGGGCGACAGCGACTACCCGAGCGCGCGCATTGGGTCGATCGACCCGACTTACTTCGAGACGGTGTCCACAGGCGTCCTCGAGGGTCGGGCGTTCGAACCTTCGGACGACAGCCGATCGCTGCCGGTAGCCATCGTAAATCAGAAGTTCGCCGACCAGTACTATCCGGGTGAGTCAGCGCTCGGCCGTCGCCTGCGGCTGAGGCGCGTGTCACAGGCGGGTGCCGAGATTCGCGAGCGCATGGGCTGGTACACGATCGTGGGAGTCGCCCCGGACTTCTACCTCGAGGGTGATGTATTCGTGCTGGCCCCGGAGGCAATCTACGTGCCGCTCGCCCAGCGCTCCGCATCGGTCGTCAACCTCATGATCCACACGAGGGGCGACCCGCTGCAGATCACGGCGCGCACCAGGGAGATCGTCGCCGACCTGGACCAGGACCTTCCCATATCACAGGTGAATACGCTCGCCGAAACGATTCGCGCCGGAACGATGTTCTTCAACATTTTCGGCGCAATGTTCACTGTTTTCGGCGCCGCCGCACTCTTTCTGGCTTCGATCGGACTCTATGGAGTCCTGTCCTTCAGCGTAAATCAGCGAAGACACGAGCTCGGCCTGCGCGTCGCTCTCGGAGCATCCCCTGTGAGCGTCGTGCGACTCGTCCTAGGCCAAACCGGACTTCAATTGGCGATCGGGATGGTGATCGGCCTGGGGCTGTCGATCCTTCTGGGCCGAGGACTGTCGTTCGTGCTCTTCGGCGTGGCGGCCACTGACTTGAGCGTGTTGGGCGGGGTCGCAGCCCTCCTCAGCATCACGTCCGTCGTCGCGTGCGTGATACCTGCTCGACGCGCAACGAGGGTCGACCCGATCGTGGCAATGAGAGCAGACTAGCGGACTGTAACAAACGCTGTTCAAGCACGGAGTGCCTTGAGGCATCCGACCCGGCGAGGCGGGAGCCTAGCTCCCTAACCTCCGCCAGGTCAGCGTGCCCGTCGTCCGCCCCTCGGCGTTCCTCAAGGACAGCTTCAGCAGACCCTCGTCCGTGAATTCGAAGTACCGGACGTTGTCGACGCCCGGCCAGCTCCCACGTGTAGGGGATCCCTCGACGTGGTGGATGACGATGCCGTTCGGCACGTCGATGCTCACACGCCCCCAGTAAGCGAATCCGCCCTGAACGCGTTCGCTCGACTCACGCGCACGAGCGGGCAGATCGACCGGCATGCCGATGGCCGACATGTTGCCATGCTCGTCGTACATGATCCGCCCGACGTAGTTCATGTCCACCACTTCGCCGTTGGGCCGGAACGACTCGTACACTACCAACTCGTAGTGGCCGACGAACTGCTTGGTCACAGCCTCCAGCTCCGCGGCCCGAGCCTCCTGACCGCTGGCCGGCGACTGCGCTCCGCCTGCGAGAACCACCGCGGCAGGCACCAGCAGGTCTCGAAGTCTCATTCACAGTTCTCCGTTGGAGTCCGTTGCAACGTCCTCGTGGGGAGCGGCCCGTGTCAAGCTTGCTACTCGGTTCGCAGCACCGCCATCGGATCGTTCGAGTCAGCTCTTCTGCTTGCGCTTCCTCGGCTTCGGCATGGGCAACTCTCGAGCCGTGATTCTCACCAGCTCACTCAGCCATTCTGCATCCTCGATCTTGTCGCCGATCAGGAGACTCGGCTTCGCCCCCGGATAGGGTGGCGATTCGACTACTTCGCCGATGAACGCGCGCCCTCCCTCGGTGGGCTTCACGAACAGTTGATCGTCGCAGATCACGCCGAAGAACTTGCCGTCACTATAGAGGCCGAACTCGCCAAACATCCTCTTGTACGTGACCGCGCAGTCCTCGTCCATCTGATCCACCACGAACTCAACGAACTTCAAGTCAGAAGCCATTCAGACAACCTCGCGGCTCGGCGCCGAAGACGCACGTCATGAATCGAACTCCAGGATCAAGTCGTTCGCACCGCGCAGACGCTTGCCGAGAATGCGACTGATCGCCGTTTGGATCTTCATGGCCGCAGCGTGCTCCTCGGCATGGAGACGGTCGAACGCGTCGTGTGTCAGCTCGAAGGCCTCGAGGGGCGAGGTCGCTTCAATTCGGGCGGCTCGTGGTTCGCCATCCAGCAACGCCATCTCCCCGAAGACCGTCCCCCGCTGAAGAGTCGCAAGTCTACTGCGTCTGCCGTCTCGGATGGGGATCGTCACGTCGGCGGTCCCCCGCGAGATCAGAAACATCGAGCGGCCGAGGTCTCCCTCAGTGAAGACGACGTCCCCCGGGTTGAAGACCCTTCGCTCCACATACCTTTCGAGTACGGCGCTCTCGTCCTCGGTCAGCCCCCAGGCGCGCCCGAAGTCGGCCACCGACCAGGCAGAGATCCCCAACACGTCCGCCCCCAGCTTGTCGAGGAGAGCCTCCTCGAAGTACTCCAGCGCCCGGTCGACACTGTCGAACATCCGCTCCTCCGGTACGCCGTTCAGCTTGAGATCCGCGGCGATCTCCCTGTTCAAGGTCCCCGGTACGACGTGGCTGAACGCCATCGTCACCCCTCTGCGATTCAGGCGCTCGTGGATTTGGCCGAGAACTTGGTAGCCCGTCGGGTCGATACCGTGCACGCGCCTCAGGTCGAGCAATACGAACTCCGCGCCGCCACTTGCGAGCCCCTCGGCCCGGGTGGCAAGGGAGTCGCAGGAGCCGAAGAAGATCGTCCCCTCCAGCTCAATGACCGCAATGCGGTCACCATGCTCCTCCAGCAGGTCGGTCAGCGACCGGGCCCGCCGCCGTGCAGATCGAACGCTCGCACCCGTGCGCACTCTGCGAATAGGCGAGCGGCTCATCTGTGCCACGAAAACCACTATGGAGAGAGCCACGCCCGCTCCGACGGCGGCCATGAGACCCTCCAACATGCCGACGAGGACGACGAAGGCCATCTGGCCGACCGCGATCCAGTTGTCTCGAGTGTTCTCCGCGCCACGCCGAAGCGCTTCCCTAGCCTGGCCGAGCACCCAACGGTCGAACAAGCTTGTCGCGATCACCATGATCAGGCCGGCGATCGCAGCCTTCGGAATCCAACTCAGTGGCCTGGCCAGGACCAGAATCAGGATCAGTACTCCGACCGCGTTGATGACGCCGGATGCCTGAGTCTTGCCACCGGCGGAGTGGTTGATTGTGACACGTGTGAGACTGCCCGCAGCCGTCATCCCACCGAACAGGGCCGAAACCGTGCTTCCGATGCCCTGCCCCACCAACTGCTTGTTCGCATCGAAGCGTCGGTCGGCCATGCCCTGGTACGTGACGAGCGTAATGAGGGAGCCGACCGA
>JADFLD010000017.1 GCA_022564535.1 Gemmatimonadota bacterium | reverse complement strand
ACGACTCCCGAACGATGTCCTGGTGGTTCGGTCCTGGCCTCGCCCGCTCATGATGATGCAAGGAATCGACGAGTCGTTCGACGTCGCCATCTTCCTCGGGTACCACTCCAGCACGACGAACACCAAGGGTGTGCGGGCCCACACGATGTCCAGCGCGAACCTCACGGCGATCCGACTGAACGGCGTCGACATGATGGAGGCGAGCATCAACGCGGCCATCGCAGGCGACTTCGGGGTACCGGTCGTCATGATCTCCGGCGACGACGCCGTCGTGGAAGAGGCCCAGCAGCTCATTGGAGACATGGAAGGCGCGATCGTGAAGTGGAGCCTTGGCTTTCACTCGGCACGGACCCTCATGCCAGAGGCGTCTTATGCGCTGATAAAGGAACGGGTACGGGCGGCCTTGGGGCGCCTCGACGATTTCCGTCCCTACCGTATCGACGGCCCAGTCGAGCTGGAGATCTCGTTCAAGAACTACATGCCGGCTGAATTGATGGCCTACCTGCCCAACGTCGACCGCGTCGACGCGCATACGATCCGCTTCGTCGGCCGGAACATGGTCGAGATCTCGCGGTTCCTGGAGTTCACGACGAGCTACTCGGTGAGCATCACGCCCTAGCCGCCCGTGGTAGGCCGCGGTAGATCTCGCTGACGTCGACCGAATCCGCCCGGGTGAAGGTCCGGATGGTCATCCTCCTGAAGCGTCGAGATCGTCACCGGCGGAGTCTCCCAAACCGAGCCGCGGGTAGTACCATGCCGCGAGTACGGCGATCGGTACGCCCATCAGTAGGCCGCCGCGAAGGAGGGTCTCAAAGAGAGCCGGAAGCGCCAGCGCACGTCGGAACCACCCGGACACGCCGAGCACAACCCAGGCCGCTCCGGCATATCCGACCAGCACCCAGGCTACCCGATAGAATGGTGCTCTCGTCACCGACCCAGACCCGCGAAGAACCCGGAGATCGCCGAAAGTAGTCCGTCACGATCCTCGAGGTAGGGAAAGTGTCCGCTATTGAGAACCTCGAACGTCCCGACTGGGAACGCCTCGGCAAGTTCCCGAGACATGTCGACGGGGAACGTGTCATACCGCCCGTGAAGTACCAGTGTCGGCACCATGATTTGGGGAATCTTGTCCCACCAGTCGACGGTTCCGAGGCTCACGCCCAACAGCCTAGCGACGTCCTGCCCGTTCTTTGCGGTCGTGTTGGCCAGGTCGAGATTCAGCTGGCCGATCAGTTCCCGATTGCGGAGCGTCTGGCGAAACGCGATACGATAGACCTGACTCAGCGTCGCGGGATCCCGCGCAGCGAAACCCTCCGTGGCGCGCAACTCCTCCATCTCGGCGGCGTCCCTTTCCGTCATCCGCTCTCTCTGGCGCGTCGCGGTCTCTTCTTGGTAGCGACTTCCCGGCTCGACCGGGTTCATCAAGATCAGAGCCTTGAGATTCTCCGGATACCGCACCGCATAATCGAGCGCGATGAGCGATCCGAACGAATGCCCGAGGACGCTGATCTGCTCGTATCCGAGCACTTGCCTTAGGGCTTCGATGTCGTCGACGAACGCGCGTATGTTGATCGCGGACTCGACCAGTTCCGCGGTGGAGCGTCCGGTGCCACGCTGATCGTAGTAGATGACCGTGTGCCTCGTCGCCAGCGCGTCGAGGCCGGGCCGCAGGTAGGCGTGATCGAGGCCGGGCCCGCCATGCACCACGACGATGGGATCGCCGGTCCCCACCACCTCGTAGAACAAACGCGCATCTTCGAGGGTCAGGAGTCCCTGACGTGCCCGCTGAGCCAGCGTGTCCGTGGGGAACGACGCGAACGCCACCAGGAAGACTACGCCACTCAGCACCTTCGCCCGTAGTAGCCTTCTCAAGCGGAACCTCCCTCTCCGTCCAGATTCAGTGTCATGATTCGAGCCAACCGCTCGAGCTCCGCGACCTTCACCCAACAATGCAAGACCCATACCCCGAGCAGGGCGAAGAGGATCGCCAAAGCGAAGCCGGCAAACCCGCGGCCTGGGGCCATGAGTCTGAGCCCCCTCCATCCGATCAGGTAGAGCGCGAAGAAGGGTGGGACGACGCTCCCGTACCCCGCGAGCGCCATCCAGACCCGAGACTCACGACCGAACGCGCGCTGAGAGATCCGATATCCGTAAGCCAGGATCGCGCCAGTCGACGCGAGGGCCCCGAGCGCCAGGGTCCAAGACGCGAATCCACCCGTGGATCGCACGATCTCGAGCGCCCCGGCTGCGAAGAGAATACCGAGCGGAATGAACCCGCGGCCGAGTCTCGCCGCCATGAGGTCCTGGATCGCCCGCCCGATCACCTGCTGGGAGGCTGCGGACGGTTCGGGTCGTCGCATTCAGTCGCCTGCTCCTACCCGCCCTCGGGCTGCGGGTCCAACAGCGGGGTTTGGCCGATCGCTCGGCGTGCACCCACGGTCTCAGGTTCTGGACGCGCAGGGCTCGGCGCGTAGGACCGACCCCCCTCGCGGACTCCGCTTTCGGCATCCCCGACATCGGCTTCAACCGACGCCTCATCCTCGTCAAGGTAAGTGAAGTGGGTCCGGAAGAGCTCCGTTGCATCGTCGAGGACCGAGTACATCACCGGCACCAGGACCAGTGTCAGGAAAGTCGCGAAGAGGATTCCCGCGATGATCGCGAGCGCCATCGGGCCCCACCACGCAGCCTGCTGACCGCCCCAGTAGAGCTCCGGGCTGAGCGAACTGTAGAGGCCGAAGAAGTCGAAGTTCAATCCAACGGCCAAGGGCACCATGCCCAGAGCCGTCGTCAACGCCGTCAGTATGACGGGGCGGAGACGTGTCTTGCCGCCCTGGACGAGCGCCTCACGCCGGTTCATTCCGTCCCGCTCCCGAAGGACGTCTATGTAGTCGATCAGGATGATCGCGTTGTTCACGACGATTCCAGCGAGCGAGATGATGCCTACGCCGGTGTTGATCACACCGAACGGCATCCGGAAAATCATGAGTCCGATCAGCACGCCCATCGTCGACATGATCACCGACGACAGGATGATCACCGGCTTGACCACCGAGTTGAACTGGGTGATCAAGATGAAGCCGATCAGCAAGAGCGCCGTCAGGAACGCCCCGCCGAGGAAGGCGGTGGCCTCGTCTTGGTCCTGGGACTGGCCGGCGTATCGCATGGTGTAACCCGGCGGCAGCCTCTCACCGAACTCGGCGAGTGTCGATTGCACCTCCGCCAAGACCTCGTTGTTCGCGTATCCGGCGGCGACGTCCGAGGTGATCGTGGCCATGCGCGTCTGGTCCTTCCGGCGAATGGACCCGGCGCCTTCACCGACCTCCCAAGTCGCGACCGCGACGAGCGGGACCTGAACCCCACCCTCCGCCATCACGGTGAGTTCGCGAAGCCCCTCGAGCTCGTCTCTGTACTCGGGCGCGAGACGCACGATGATGTCGTACTCCTCGTTGCCCGTGCGGTACTTCGCAGCTTCGACACCATTGATGGCCCCACGGACAGCCTGGCCGATCTTCGACGTGTTCAGGTCGTAGAGCGCAGCCTTCTCGCGGTCTACCCGAATCGACAGTTCCGGCCTCGCCGCGTCCATGTCGCTCTCGAGCCCGGTGAGCTTGGCATACACGGGGGCCGATTCCAAGATGTCCAGGACGTCGTCGGACAGCTGCTTCAGCACCTCGGGGTCCTCACCCACGAGCTCGACGCTGACCGGGGGGCCCTGGGCGGGGCCGTCTTCGACCTTGCCAACCGTAATCGTAGCGCCCGCGATCTCCGTGCCGATCGTCGCTTGCATCGCGGCAAGCGTCTCGAGTGCATCATATTCCCGGTCCTGGAAGTCGACGAGCGAGATCGTCAGGCGTCCGCCCTCCGGACCGCTCGGACCTCCGCCCATCGGATTCCCACCCCCACCAGAGCTGCCAGTCACCACGACGAGCGACTCCCAGTCACCCCGCCCGACCACGCCGACCAGCTCCTGCTCGAGTCGCCTCACGATCGAGTCCGTCACGGCGGCACGGGTACCGATAGGAGTCTCGACGTCGATCAGGAGTTGGGGAGGGGGCATGTTTTCGGGGAAGTATTCGACGCCGACCCCGAGCGGCGTGTACGCGTACACCCACCCAGTGAGGACGAAGGCGAATACGGTTCCACCTATCAGCAGACCCCGATGGTTCAACGACCACCGAAGACGACGCTCGTACGCATCCACGAATCGCGGGAGCAGTCCCGCTTGGAAACGGCGGGCCATCCCGGCGAGGACGAAGTGGTGGACCGTCCACAGTCCTCCGAACGTGGCCGTCAGAAGAACCGCCGAGAGCGGATTCACACTTGCGATCAGGAGGAAAACCAGGCCCGCGCCACCCATGAGTGACCAACGCATGGCGGGCCTCATGGGTCTCGACGGCGCGCCGTCGAGCGTCATGAACATCGCGCATAGCGTCGGAATGATGACGAGGGCGACGAAGAGTGAGCTCGATAGCGTGACCATGAGGGTCTTCGGCATGTAGCCCATGAACTCCCCCACTTGCCCCGGCCAAAATAGGAGCGGAGCGAAAGCCGCGAGCGTCGTAGCCGTCGCCGCGATAATCGGAACCGCGATCTCACCCGTAGCCTTCTTGGCCGCCGTCTTCCGATCCCAGCCTTCCTCGAGATATCGGTAGATGTTCTCGACGACCACGATCGCGTTGTCGACGAGCATCCCCAGGGCCAAAATCAGACTGAACAGGACGATCATGTTCATCGACAGCCCCATCACTTTCAGCATGATGAAGGAGAGGAACATCGACGATGGAATCGAGATCGCCACGAACATCGACGTGCTCGCGCCGAGGAAGAAGAACAGAACCGCGACGATGAGAATCAGGCCACTGATGATGTTGTTCTCGAGGCTCGAGACCATGCCCTCGATCTGCTCCGATTGGTCGGACGTGATCCGCACCTCCGTGGTCGGCGGCAACAGCAGCGCCATGGCCTCGATCTCAGCTCTGACCGCGGCCGCGGTCTCGATGATGTTCTCGCCCGAGCGTTTGATGACGTCGAGCGTCACGACCGACCGACCGTCCATCCGCGCGAACGTCGCCTTCTCCGCAAAGCCGAAGTCGACGGTGGCGACGTCGCGAATGTAGATCGGTCGCCCGGCCTTGACGGTGACGACCAGTTCCTCGATCAACGCCGGATCGTCGAACTCTCCGTCGACGCGAACGAGGTACTTCGTGTCTCCAACGTCGATCGATCCGCCCGGAATGTTCACGTTCTCGTTGCGGATCGCGTCAATGACGTCCTGCAGCGCCACGCCGTAATAGTTCATCTTCGAGAGATCGACGTCGACCTTCACCTCTCGCTCCAGCCCGCCGCGCAGATCGGCACGCAGCACCGCCGGAATCGTCTCCAGACGATCTTGCAGCTGCTCCGCGAGCTCCTTCAGGCGCACCAGTCCGTAGTCGCCGGACAGGTTCACCTGCATGATCGGAATCTCCGAGAAGTTGAACTCGATGATCGAGGGTTCCTCGGCGTCGTCCGGTAAGTCCACCTTCGCAAGGTCGACTTTCTCACGAACCTTTTGGAGCGCCGCATCGAGGTTGATCGACGGCTCGAACTCGGCCACGATGCTGGAGTATCCCTCGACGGAAGTCGAGGTGAGTTCCTTGATCTCGCTGATCGTGGAAAGGTCTTCCTCGATAATCCGTGTAACCTGACTCTCGACATCGGCCGGAGAGACTCCGGGATAGACCGTGTTCACGGCGATGATCGGAATCGCCATCTCCGGGAACGATTCCTTCGGCGTCGCCCGGTAAGCGAGCGCCCCCATCAGCACGATGATGAAGAGCAGCACGAGCACGGAAGTCTGGTGCTCGACCGCGAGGCTCGTGGCACCAAACTCCTTGTAGCGGTCCAGGCGCATCCGGTCGCCCGGTGCTTCCTCGCCCGTCGGCTCAGGGCCGTTCCCGCTGGGCCTCATCTCAGCCACCTCGCCGGGCGACGATATTGATGCGGTCACCATTCGCGACCGACTTTTGACCCACGATAATCAGCCGGTCCCCCGGAGATACGCCCGACTCGATCACCACGAGGTTTCGACGCCTCGGGCCGAGCACGACGGCACGCACCTCTGCCATCATGGCACCCTCCTCATCGACGGCGATGAAGACCACATAACCTTCCTCGACCCTCACCAGCACGTCCTGAGGAACCACGACGGCGTTCTCGACCTCGCTTCGCGTGATCGACATGTTCGCCACCATCTGCGGCTTGATCGATCCATCGGGGTTCGCGAGCTCGACCTCGATCGGAAAGGTCCGGTTGAGCGGATCGATGGTCGCGCCGACGTAGCGAATCCGCGCCGTGTAGGCCTCGTCCCCGAGGGCCTCGAACGTCATCGTGGCCACGGCCCCGACCTTCACATTCGCTGCATAACGCTCAGGCACACCGGCGAAGACCTTGATGGGGTCCAGGTCGACGAGACGACCGATCGTCTCTCCGGGCCCCACCATGGCACCGACGTCGACGTGACGCTCATCGAGAATACCCGAGAACGGAGCCCGGATCACGGTGCGCGTGAGCCGCTCTTCGAGCCCGGCGAGGGCGGCGGCGGCCTGCTCCGCGCCGTACTTCGCCTCCAGATAGGCGATCTCCGAGCCCACCCGATCTTCCTCCCACAGGCGCTTGCGGCGATCCCACGTCTGGGACGCCAGCTCGGCCACGGCTCGGGCCTGGTCGACCTGTGCCTGAAGGATGTGGTCGTCGATCTTGGCGATTCGATCGCCAGCAGATACGCGATCACCCCGATCGTGGTAGAGCCGAAGGATGACACCGCCTTCCTCCGCCTTCAGCATCACGTCCTGACTCGCCACCGCGACCGACGTGAGTCGGATCTCCTCGACGAACGTCTCCGCCGTGATCTCGCTGACCTCGACATTGATCACGCGAACGAAGCCTTCGCCGCTCGCCCCGTCCTCCGCCGCGTCGGCCCGCGCCGACCCACATCCGGCCAGAGCCGCCAGGCTCACGATCGCGAACACTCCCCGAAGTCGTGCCGTCGTGCTCATCGTCTCACCCATCGTCCCCGTAGTCTGATTCATCCTCATCGGTCGCTTCCCGCCACATCGACTTCCAGGTCCACGAGGGGTACCTGGCCGATCGCCTCGTCCAACTGGGCGCGAGCCACCAAGTAGTCGTAGACGGCCTGCGCATAATTGAATTCACTCTGCCTCAGGGCGACCTCGGCGTCGGTCAGTTCCAGCCGGCTACCCAACCCTTCGGAGTACTTCGCCCTTGCGATTTCAAAACCTCGCCCGGCCTGATCGACGGCGAGCTCCTGCGCGGCCGCACGCAGATACGCCTCTTCGACGGCCTCCATGATCGTGCGAACCTGGCTCTGGGCGACCTCGATGCCCTGCTCGGTCATGGCTCGCGCTTGTCGTAGAGCCGCGCGCTTCTGGTCGATGCGCGCGTCGCGCCGGAACCCCTGGAAAACCGGCAGGCTCACGCGGATCCCAACGGCCTTGGAGTCGGCACGCTGTCCCCCGTTGCGCCCGAAGAAGCTCGGTCCACCGTTATTCTGTGCGTTGACGATGTAGTTGCCGAAGAGCGTGATTTCGGGCAGATAGTTGGCCTGTTCGGCGCGCATCTCCGTGTGCCGAAGCTCCTCGGTCAACTCCAACTGACGCAGATCGGACCGCATCTCACCGGATCGCATCAAAGCCTCTTCGAGCGCCGCTCCGACGCCTTCCACGCCGGTGATCTCGAGACCATTGAAGGAGAGAATCTCCCGATTCGCCGCGCTGTTGAGGGACAATTCGCTCAAGTTCATCTCCGCGAGCGCGCCCCTCACCTCGAGCGCCTCGTGGTCTGGGAGGTTGACCCGAAGGGCCAGTTCCCGACGCGCCCGCAGCACGGCGTTGTCCGCCCTCCGCAGATTGGGTTCGAGGTTGGCCAACTCGACTTGCAGGCGAAGCACGTCGTAGTCGTCGATGAGCCCGGCCCGGTTGAGCGCCTTCGTCTCCTTCAGCGATTCCCTGACCCGATCGACCGAGTTCCCCGTGAGCCGGGCCTGCTCCTGGGCCAGCAACAGCGTGTAATAGGCCGTCCGCACTTGCGTCACCACGCTCTGGGCCGCACCGCGCACGACCTCGTCCTGCAGCCTCTCGAACCGACTTGCGGCCCCCAGAGCCACGATCAGCCCGGGGCGAAAGAGCGGCTGCTCGATCGTGATGGTTGAGTTCCACA
Source organism: Gemmatimonadota bacterium (assembly GCA_022564535.1). The sequence continues at coordinate 4,408 of JADFLD010000017.1, read as the reverse complement.
CGTTGTCGGCGCCGAACTGCACGCCGATATAGTCGTCGGGTCCGGCGGTAGGATCGAAGATCGCGGCGGGCAGAAAGTTCAGTGCCGGCGCGATATTTCTCGTGTACGAAGCGTTGAAGTCGATGGAAGGCATGACGTTGCTCCACGCTTCCGACACCAGCTCCTGAGCCCCGACGAACGCCTCCCGGGCGATGTACAGCTCGCGGTTGGTATCGAGTGCCGTTCTGACGAGCGCGGTGAGCCCCATTGCCTCACCCGTCGGATGTTGCGCCGAGAGCGGCGACACGCCGAGGGCGATCCCAAGCGCCACCCCACCCACTCTATTCTTTATCGTCAGCCGCCTCAGGCGGCTCCATTTCACGTTCATCCCGTCCTCAGTCCCGTCCTAGTCGATGGATCGAAATTCGTCGATCTCAGCCCTGAAGCTGAGCTGCTCCTTCCCCGAACCTGTGAGAGAGCTGTTCCGCAAATTGTTTCGTCGCGACCCCAGACATCATTCGTGCGCCGGAAGCCTCGAAGAGGGCTCGAAACTCCTCAGGGCCAATACGGAATCGCCCCGCATGGTAGAGCTGGACCATGCCGTGGGCGTGGGCCCACATGGTGACGGCGGTCTCCTTGGCGTCCCCCTCCTTCAGAATTCCGGCCTGCATGCACTCCTGGACCCGATCGATCCAGAACTGATGGATGGCACAACCCATTGCCTCGATATCGTCCGGCAGGGCCTCCATCCCCAGATGATCCGGGGCCGCGTGCAGCATGCCGTACCAGCGTGGATGTTCCACCACGAAGTCCAGATAGCCCTGTCCCGCCCCGAAGAAGCGCTCCAGGGGCGTCGGCGCTCCGAGAGCCCGGTAGAGGTACCGGGAAAAGGTCCGATGCGCCTCACGGAGGACGTCCGCGAGCACCTCTTCGCGCCCGTCGTAGTGGCGATAGATCGCCGGAGCCGTCACCCCTACGGCTTTCGCCAACTTTCGCATCGAAAAGCCGTCCAGGCCGTCCCTCAAATACAGGTCACAGGCATGGGCCAGAATCCGTTCACGTTGATCTGACATGGTGAACACCGTAAACATAACGACCGTACCCGTCAACAAGTACAGGCTAAATGATGATAACGGTGTTTAGTACCAGAAGGTGCAATCCATGGCGCGACCCGAGCGTCAGGACCGGGGAAGCTCGATGCGAACCCAACCGAAGCCCGGGTGCGCACCCATGTAGAAGCCCCCGCCCAGAGCGCCCGCGACGGCGCCCAGGGCCAACCACCGTGTCGCGGTCCGCATGACTTGGGTCCGCGGCTGATCCGGGTCGTTGACGATGCCCGTCGCGTGAAGCACCAGTCCGAGCCCCGCACCCAGGAAAATCCCGGCCGCGGCTCCAACGCCTGCCCCGTACCGGAATCCCTCGCGGGACGTCCGCGCCACGTGGGCTTCGAGGGCTTCGAGCTCCAAAATCGATACAGGCCAGGGTGCCTCGAGGCCGACAAGGTCCAGCATCATGACGTCACCCCGCCAGGATAGCAGTGACGCATCGACCCTGAGCGCACCCGGTAGCCGGATGCGAACGCTGTCTCCCAACGAGATGCGGGAAATATCAGAAATCTGCGCCTCGGCCTCGCCCACCCCGCCGGGGACCAGGCCTAACACCATGACGATGAGAACCACTCTGGGAGGCTTCAGAGGATCGCGTCCAAGTAGAAGTCCACGCGGAAGCCTTTGGGGTCGCGCAGACCGTATGCACCGTCGAGGCGAATCAGGCCGTCGAGAAGCGAGACCCCGGCCCCAACCGAGATGAGCGCATCGTCGAAATCGAACGTATCGCGATCACCCGCCCACCCAAAATCGGAAAACATCAAGACCGACCCGAAGGAGTACGCGCGGGCGACCGCCGCGCGGCCCCGCATGAAGCTTTCCCCTCCGGCGACTCTCGGGCTGTACGCCCTCAGCGTCCGTGGTCCGCCGACATACCAGAGTCGCTGAACCGATGGCGCGCCCCAAGACGTGCCGCCCCCCCCCTCCACGGCGAACCGGATGTCGCCGGATAGCGGAAACACAGCGCGGCCGATGAGCGACGACCGAACGTATTGGGTTTCGCCCACCCCGCCCTGCACCACCAGGTCCAGGCCGCCCTGCGCCAGCTTGGGATCGGTGCCCCACCAGGGTGCGAGCCCGATGACTCCACCGTACTCCCAGCCCTCGTCTGCCAGAACGTTGGGCCGGTAGTCCTTCCAGAACCACAACAGCGCGAAGTTCGTGCCCACGTCAGCAGCGCGATGGTACTCCGCGTATCCGCGTACGCTGAAGGCTCGCCGACCCGCGCTGGGCGGTGTCCACTCGAGCGAGGCTCCAGAGCGCCGATAGTAGTCTCCGTCGTCCCGTCCGAAGAAAAAAGCCAACGCCGAGTTGCCCAGCCCCAGGTGACGGGCCCCCTCGTCGATCGCCGCGAGCTCGTTGAACGCGGACAGTGTAACACGGCGTCTCAGAGTCTCGCGCGCAACGTCGAGACGGGCGTTGGGGTCGAGGTCCGCCGCGCCGAGACGCAGCGTGGCCGTGACCGACAGGGGGCCCACGAAGGTCTGCGGACGAATCTGGCCCCGCACGCCTACCGAGACCCCCTCCACGCGATTGAATCGGAGAAGGTCCGGGCGCTGGAGGCCCCACCGTAGCGTGGCCGGCATCTGTGGCACCGGGAAGCCAGGCAGGCTGGCCAACCCGTCGAACATCGTTCGCAGCTCGGCCTCGGAGGTGAATCCCGGTGCCTCCTCCCAGATCGGCGGCGGCAGATCGGGACTCTCGCTCAGGAAGGCGCGGTCTTCTGGGAACAGGAATCGCGTACTCGTACCGTCGTCCTGCCGAAAGCCGTACTCGACGGCATACGGTACATCCTCCCCGAACGCCAAGTGATTGAGGTGAGCCATCGCCTCGCTTCGTGTACGAAAGTGGACCTCCGGAAGCCTATCGGCGTCGCTCTCTTGCGCGAGACTCTTCTCGGTGGTGACCGACTCCATTTCGTACGAGTAGTCGACGGTGATGGGAGCCTTGATTATCCCCGCCGCGACAATCCCGTCCATGCGCATGCTACGTGGCAGCCAAACCTCGAAGTCCCAAAGCGCGTAGTCGACTGCGATCATCGAGATCTCGACGGTCCAGGGCTTGAAAATGCCCGGAATCATCGACAGGTCTTCCTCTTCTTCCTCCTGGAGGTCGGGAATGTCGCGGAACGCGTCGAAGATGTCGGATAAGCGATACACCGCGCGAACGAGCGATCCCGTCGACGGCTCGATCCAGAGAGACCCAACCATCCGATGGACGTCTGCCTCACGCGGCACGACCTGGAGCTCGATGGCTACGACCCGGCGCCCATCGGGCAAGCTCACCGTGAGCGTATCCCCACTGCTGAACCAGTACGACTCGACCCACTCCGCGTAGAGAGGATGCTCGAACCAGAAGTCGTCACTGTCGGCATCGCCCGTGTCCTCGTCCCTCGAGGCGAATCCGAATAAGAGCCGGTCGTCCATCGGGTCGAAGGCGCCCTCGAACCGGCCGAGATCCAGGTCCTCGGCGTTCACTCCGCCAGGCGTTTGCTCGCGGAACGCCAAGACCTGAACGAGGTCGTCACCGTCCCGTCTCCAAAACAGGCGGTGCGCAGCCTCCGATCGATAAATCGTGCGGTCCTTGAGCGGCATCCTGATCGAGGCCCCAATCCGCTGCCGGACGACCGCGGTGTAACTCAGAAGCGAGTGGTCGACCCGTTCCCGCTCGGTCATGGCTGCCGCGTGAAGCGCGGCTGCGGTGGGGTCGCGGTAGCTCGACACCCCATTCCGACCTTCATCGGACTGAGCGGCGGCCACGGAGGCCGCGCCGGCGAGAATGCCGGCAACGACGACACCGACGCGACGGCTCATCGGGCGAAGGTAACTCGGTCGAAATCGCGCCACCGGATCAGCCGCGTCGGGCGTCCGTCGGGCTTCACGAAGATGCCGCCGTTGTCTTCGCCCACGTCGTCGGAATCCTCCAGGTCGAGCGTGCGTCCGTCGAGCAGCGTGACCGTGACACCGCCCGATCCGTTCCTGACGATCGAGTGAATGTGACTGAACTCTATGTCGTAGTCGACGCCCGCGCTCCATCCATCGAGCACCTCCCAGCGCGCCGCCTCGTCGTTGCCCCAGCGGATCGCACCGACGATGGTCCGCCCGTCCAGAGCGTCGACCGTGCCGAAGAGCGGCCCTCCATTGTCGAACAACTCCGCGGTCGTCTGACGCGCCTCGGGTGGATGGAAGGTGATGGACTGGAACTCCGCCCATGGCACGATGGCGCGGCCCAGCGCCGCATCCAAGATCTCGATACCACGGTTGTTGCGATCCACGTCGTTCGTTCCACGAAGAACCAGCCCCTCCCCCGTTCGGAGCAATACG
>JADFLD010000292.1 GCA_022564535.1 Gemmatimonadota bacterium | reverse complement strand
TCCGCCCGCACACGCGGCGTGACGTCCTTGCCGAAGAAGACCGCGCCGGAGGCCCCCTCCAGGGAATGAATCGGGTTGGCGTATAGCTCGAAGTAGCGGACATCTCCGTCGACATCGTCGCTGCGCACTGCAACCTGTCGTTCGCCCGACAGGGTGCGGTCGTACAGCTCCCGGTACCATTCAACGTCTTCGGGCGCGAAGACCTGCGCTGGGAGCTGCCCCACCTCGGGCTCGATCCCCGTGCGCGCCTCCATGGCGAGGGAAAACGCCGAGTTCAACGTGATGAGTCGATGCTCCTGATCGACCGACCAGATCGAGTCCCCCGTATTCTCGACGAGTGCCTCGAGGTTTCTTTGCGACTCGTCGAGCCGGCGCTCCGCGAGTCGCTGTTCCGTTACGTCGCGAAAGATGCTCTGAGTGGCCACCGGTCTTCCGTCTACGAATTGGGCCTGTGTGCTCCCCGACATGATCACGACACGACCGTCGGCCGACAGGTACTCCACGTTGAAGCGCCTCGGCTCCCCACCCTCCATGACCCAACGAAACTCGCTCTCCAGATTGGCCCGGTGCTGTGGGTGGACCATCTCCATAAGCTTCATCTGTTCGAGGTGCTCGTCCGTGTAACCAAGCACTCGCTTCCATGCTCTGTTCACATACAGGAAGCGACCATCGGGACCGATGCGTTGGATCAAGTCGTTCGCATCGTCGATGAAGCTCTGCAGGCGCGCGCTGCTCTCCAGGACCGCGCGCTCGGTCTTGGCGCGGACCCGAGCCTCGTTCGCCAGGGCTTCGTTCGTGGCGGTGAGCGCCTCGAGAACGCGCGCCTCGCGGGTAAAGGTAGCGTGCACACTCGACATGAGACCGGTCAGGATCGCCAGATAGCTTGTGATCTTGAGCAAGTGGGCCACGTCGAACATGGCATCGAAGCTGTACCGCGAAAACGTCATGAACCCGGCATGCGCCAGAGTCGAAATCAGCAGGAACACGAGCATCCAATGCTCGAATTGATCGCGGCGCCAGCTTCCCTTCCGGTAGAAACCGATGAACGCGAGGCCGAATAACGACGCGGGAATCAGCTCGGTCGGCCTGCTCAGCAGCGCTGACGTGGAGCTCGGCGCCTCGAGTGGAACGTATTGGAAGAAGAACAGGTTGCTCAGGAAAATTGCCAGGGCCGTCACGTAAACGGTCACCTCGGAAACGACCTCCTCTGGCCCCTCTCGCGCTTCCTGCCGCCAGGTGAGAAGGCTCACGAAGAGAAAGAGCGAGAGGAAGACTCGTTCCGACGTCCACGTCCACATGAACAATCCCTCTGCGCTGACGCGCGAGTCCATCAAGACCTTCACATCGAGAATGCGGGGCGTGGTTTCGAACGCGTGATTGAGATCGAGCAGAGCGGCGCCCAGAAAGCCACACCCGATCAGCAGGAAAGTCGCCTGTTTCCGGCTGTAGTAGCGGACGAGCGCCAGGGCTCCGATGATGAAAGCCAAGACCGTCGCCACCGTCTCCATGATCGAATGGAGGGTGTAGCCCGTGCGGTAGAGCCCCTCGCCTCGCAGGAGGAGCGAGCCGGCCACGAGAGCCAGGACGAGGACGGCGTACAGCTGTGAATGCTCGAGGCCCAGGTCGGGGCCCGCCAGCTCATCCTCGGTGGCTCCGCCGAGTACAGCAGGATCCTCGAGAAGATCGGGTCCGGAGGTCAGTCCCCCGGGTTCAGGCAACGCTCGATCGCGTCGATGAGGAGATCTTCGTCGAGGATGGGCTTCGTGACATAGTCGTTGAACCCGATCGAGAGATACTTTTCCCGGTCCCCGGCCATGGCGTGAGCGGTCAACGCGATCACGGGGAGGTCCTTCAGGGCGTCATGGCCACGGAGCCACTCGAGCACCTCGGTCCCGTCCATTTCAGGCAGCGAAATGTCGAGGAGAATCACGTCCGGAATGTTGTTCGGAAGGCCCTCCACAGCCGCGACTCCCGTCTCGTATTCCGAGAGGTCATAGAGATCCTCGAGTAGTGCCTGCACCAGCATGCGGTTGTCGGGGTTGTCCTCGACGACGGCGACCTTAGGAGTCATGCGGCATCCCTTTCTCAATCGACCTCAACTCAGCCAGCGCTGCAGCATACGCGGCCTCGACCTCGGGGAGAAGCTCGCGAAGCGCAGCCGGATCCTCCACGAGCGCGGCACTCTCGACGCGGGTGGCAAGCGTCCTCAGGGTTTCTGCCCCGATGTTCGCGGCACTCGACTTGAGGGAGTGCGCACCCCTCTCCGCCTCGTCCACGTCTCCCGCGTTCGTACCCTCGCGGATCTGGTCCATCCTGGTACCGGAATTCTTCAAGAACAGTCGAACCATTTGGCCGGCGAGTTTGTCTCCACCCCACTCCTTGAGACGGGCTAGCGCCTGGAGATCGATTACCTGGGATTCGGTCATATTTGGAGAACTCCGGGGGCGGTCTGAAACCTGACTGAGTTTAATTTATGGCTGGCCGGAAGGCCATGTTCGTGATGTGTCGGCGCTTCGGCCCCAAGTGCCGTCGTGAAAGGCCGCTCGTTCACGGCCCCACCGCTTCCCGAATCGCCCGCACGCCGGCTGCGGCCCCGCCCTCGTAACCATACACCGCCGAGCCCGCGACCAACACGCTCGCTCCGGCGGCGGCGATCGCGGCGGCGTTGGAGGAATCGACGCCTCCATCCACCTCCAGCTCGGCGCTCGAGCCCGCGTCCACGAGCATCGCCCGCGCCCGCCGAAGCTTGTCCGACGTCCCCGGAATGTACAACTGGCCGCCGAATCCAGGGTTCACAGACATGATGACTAGGAGATCGATGTCAACCAGAACCTCCCGGACCGCCTCCAGCGGCGTCGCCGGGTTGACCGCCACCCCCGCACGCATGCCCAATTCCCGAATCTTCCCGAGCGTTCGCTGAAGATGCGGGCACGCCTCCTGATGCACGGTGAGGATATCGGCACCCGCACTCGCGAAAGCCTCGACGTAGCGGTCGGGATTCTCAATCATGAGGTGGACGTCGAGCGGAAGGTCCGTCGCGCGTCGTGCGCCTTCCGTGATGATCGGCCCGATGGTGATGTTCGGCACGAAGTGCCCGTCCATCACGTCCACGTGAATCCAATCGGCCCCTCCGGCCTCGACAGCCTGGATCTCTTCGGCGAGACGACCGAAGTCGCACGAAAGAATGGAGGGCGCGATTTTCAACAGTCTCTCCGAAGCACCTGGACGCCTTCTGCGGATGCGATCACGGCCTCGCTCGTCATCCCGAGGAACAACCCCGTGCCGACGATCCCGGCGTGGAATGCGAGTGTACGATCGAGATCGTAAGGGTCTTCGATCCCTTCCGGAGACGTGCGATCGAG
>JADFLD010000291.1 GCA_022564535.1 Gemmatimonadota bacterium | reverse complement strand
CCATGCAGGGCGGCGGGTCGATGCCGGTGAACCCGAGGGCTATGGCTCCCACGAGGCAGAGAAGCAGGTAGAGAATCACGAAGCTCACGACTCTTGTGATCACCTCTTCCTTCACGGGGGTCGTACCGATGCGGGTCACGAAGACGGCGCGAGGATGGAGATGCTTTCGGAGTTCATTGCCGGTCTGCTTCAGCAGGAGCATGACGCGCAACGTCTTGATTCCCCCGCTGGTACTCCCTGCCATGCCTCCGACGAAGAAAAGGGCGAAGAGCACCATCCGCGATCCCGGGACCCACAGCTCGTAGTCGGCGCTCACATAGCCCGTCGTCGTCGTGATCGCGAGGACCTGAAAGAGGCTGTCGCGCAACGCTGGCTCGAACGCGGCATGAGATCCCTGGACAAGATTCAAAGCGACGATCACGACCGTCGCGAAGATCAGCACCAACGTGAAGAACTTCCACTCCTCATCCTTGAAATAGTCCAGTCGCCCTGTCGCTGCCCGAAAGTGCAGCGCGTAGTTCACGCCTGCGAGGTACATGAAAAGGATCGTGACCCACTGGATGAACGGAGACATCTGCGCCATCGACGTATTGCGCGTGCTGAAGCCTCCAGTCGCCAGTGTGGAGAAGCTGTGATTGACCGCGTCGAAGGGGCCCATCCCGCCAAGGAGGTAGAGGCCGGCGAGCACCGCCGTGAGCCCGAAGTAAACGAGCCAGAGAAGCTTTGCGGTTTGGGCGATGCGGGGTCGCAGCCGTTCGGGCGTCGGGCCTGGTACTTCCGCCCGAAAGAGCTGCATCCCGCCCACGCCGAGGTACGGAAGCACCGCGATCACGAGGACGATAATGCCCATGCCCCCCAACCAGTGGGTCACGGACCGCCAGAGGAGGATACCGTGGGGAAGCGCCTCGACGTCGCTGAAGACGGTCGCACCGGTCGTCGTGAAGCCCGACATCGCCTCGAAGATCGCTTGCGTCGGCGTGTCGATCGTTCCGGTGAGAAGGTAGGGCAGGCTCCCGAATATGGCCGTGGTCGTCCAAGACATGGTGACGATCGCGAAGCCCTCACGGATGGTGACGTCCTCGTCGAAGCGGGTCGTCAGGTACAGGGCCCATCCAACGAACAGGGTGATCGCTCCCGCGACGAAGAGACCGCGAGCGTCGCCGTCACCGTATCCGATGGCGACGAGGCCGGTGAGGAACATCGACAGGGCTACGAAGACCTGCAGTAGCCCGACGACGTTGGCCACTTTGCGAAGTGACATCAGCCGAAGAGGGCCTCGATCTGAGAAATCGCCTCGGGCAGGGCGAAGACGATTACGTCGTCACCGGGGTGCAGGACGTCTTCTCCCCGCGGAAGGATGATCTCGTCGCCACGCAGAATCGTTCCGATAACGCCGCCCTTGGGGAAGTCGACGTCGCGCAGCGCCTGGCCCGCGATCCTCGAGTCGTTGGTTACCACGAACTCGATCGCTTCGGCCTCGATCCCCGACAGCGTCGCGACCGTCATGACGCGCCCTCGGCGTACCCGGCGGAGGATCGCGTTCACGGTGGAAATTCGGGGAGAGATGCTGGCACCTACGCCGACCGCCAGGACCAGCTTGAGGTACTCGAACTTGTGCACGAGGCTGATGACCTGCTTCGCCCCCACCTCTTTGGCGAGCAGACTGGAGAGAAGGTTTGTCTCGTCGCTGCCCGTCGCCGCCACGAACCCGTCGCTGCCGCTCACGCCCTCCATCTCGAGCAACTCGAGGTCCGTCGCGTCCGCATGGAGCACCAGCGAGCGGGGGAGCGCCTCAGCGAGCTCGACGCAGCGCCGGCGATCGCGCTCGAGGATCGTGCATTGTACGCCGTGTTCTTCGAGCAACTCCGCGATGTACTGCCCCTCCGTACTGCCTCCGGCGATCATGACACGGTTGAGCTTGAAGTGGTCGTACCCGGCGAGCGGCGGGATCTGGTCGATCTCACTCGTCGGCGCGAGAAGATAGATGAGATCGTCCACCTCGATCGTGGAGTCGGCTTTCGGAATTTCGGTGACGCCATCGCGGACGATGGCCGCGGTGACGTAGTGATAGCCACCCTCGAACTGGGCTCGAAGGTCCCGGATGGTCCGCCCCGCGACGGGCGCCCCTTCCTTGACCTTCAACCCGAGCAACTGCACGCGCCCATTGGCGAACTCGGTTACCTCCGTGAATACACCCTTCAGGAGGAGTCGAACCGTTTCGCGCGCGCACTCACGCTCCGGGTTGACCATGAGATCGATGCCCAACTGCTCACGCGAGAGCACCGAATCAGCTTCGTAATAGTCCGGGTTCGAGACACGCGCGACGGTGTACTCGACCCCGAGTCGCTTTGCCGCGAGGCACGCGATGAGATTCACCTCGTCATGACTCGTCACCGCGAGAAGCATGCTCGCCTTGCGGACCCCCGCCTGCTCCAACGCTGAAAGGGACGCCCCGTTGCCGACCACCGTTTGGACGTCCAATTGGCGGGCGGCGTGTTCCGCACGCTCCGGGTCGGAGTCGATGATGACCACGTCCTGATGTTCTTCCGACAGGCGCTGGGCGAGGTGGAAGCCGACCTCGCCGGCACCCGCCACGAGCACTCTCATTCGGTGCGGACTCTGGCGTATGCGGTTCTGCCCACCCAGACGGGGTGGAGGCGACGTGTAAAAAGTAGCGCGGCCGGTCGGGAGGTCTAGGAGGGTGTTACAGGAGGACAACCCCGACGCCTGGGGGACACCGCTGACGCGCGTCGTCGCGGTGGGCTATCTTTTCGTGCCTCGCGGGCCCGTAGCTCAGCTGGTTAGAGCAGCCGACTCATAATCGGTAGGTCGCAGGTTCAAGTCCTGCCGGGCCCACTGGCCGGGATCCCTTCTGCGTGAAGGGGTCCCGGCCTTTTGCTTTTCGGCGTTCGCGTCGCGTTTGGGGTGGGTGTCTCAGTTTGCGTATCAGTTTGGCACCGGTGTGCCAGTTCACGACGAGTGCCGGCGTAGCTCGGTTCCGCCAGAGACCACGGCCTCCATAGACTCCCAATCGGGCCTCATGTAGATGTTGCTGACTAAGGCTCATCCCCTTTCGTTTCGTCGCGAAGCGTCGTCGAAGCGAGTGCCAGCCCGCACCCTTCCGGTGGGGGATCTCGGCGGCGTTGGTGCATGGCTCCTGATCTGGCTTCGTTTTGACGCGAAGCCCCAGACCCGGAGTCAGCACCCGTGAAGTATCCGAAGCGAAGCCAGTACACGCACGCGAAGTCTCGGTATCCGGGTGCGGAATTGGGCCGAGTACGAGTCGGGCCTCAGGAGTCGCGGCGATCTCACGATCTGGCTCGCGGATGACGCGCTCGACGCCTGGCGGGCGGTGCACAGTGGCA
>JADFLD010000016.1 GCA_022564535.1 Gemmatimonadota bacterium | reverse complement strand
ACACTCCGAACTGGTCCCCGGGTCCGCTGCCGCATTTGAGCGAGGACCTCTCGCAACTGGGGGTCGAGGGTGCGGTGCTGGACCCGGCGGGGCTGTGCCGGATTGGCGTCGTACTCAGGTCGTCCCGACTCCTGCTCGCCGAGCTCGTGGCCCGCGAGGACGACTCCAACGAACTGGAGACGATCCGTGAGCGGCTCTTGGACCGGCGGCCGCTCGAGAGCGCAATCGAACGCTGCGTGGACGAGGAGGGCCAGGTGCTCAGCAGCGCTTCTCCGGAGCTGAAGCGCATCCGTGACCGCCTGCGAGGTGCGCATGCGAAGATCGTGCGAAAACTGGAGGCATACCTCGGGACGCTGACGGAACGCTTCGTCGTCCCGGACGGCTCGATCACGATTCGGGAGGGCCGCTACGTCATCCCGGTCCGGAGGGACGGCAGGCGTGAGGTTGGGGGTATCGTCCACGACGAATCCCAGACCGGGGCCACGTTGTTCATCGAGCCACCTATGGCCATCGAGGCGATGAACCAACTTCGGGACCTCGAGCGGGAGGAGGCTCGTGAGGTCCGACGTGTGTTGGGCGAGATGACTGAGCGACTCGCACCGGAACACATGCCTCTTTCGGGGGCCTTCGATGCGTTGGCCGACTTCGACAGCCTGTACGGGCGGGCACGAACCGCGTTGGCCTGGGCAGCGCACGCCCCGGAAGTCGCTGCGCATGGAGATCGCCGGCTCGAGATTCGCGACGGCCGGCACCCGCTGCTGATCGAGGCCGACGAGGGCCCCGTCGTCCCCTTCGACCTCACGCTCGGCGAAGGTGAGCGGTGCCTGGTCGTATCCGGCCCCAACACGGGGGGCAAGAGCGTATTCCTCAAGGCGACCGGGCTCATCTGCGCTCTCGCGCAGAGCGGAGTCGTGCCGCCGGTTGGGTTGGGGACGCGCCTTCCCGTCTTCGCCTCATTCTTCGCCGCTATCGGAGACGAGCAGTCGATCGCGAGGAGCCTTTCCACATTTTCGGCGCATTTGGGGAACCTTTCCGACCTCGTCTCGAAGGCCGATGCCCGTTCCCTGGTGTTGATCGACGAAATGGGGACGGGCACGGATCCCGCGGAGGGTGCTGCTCTCTCACGAGCCGTTCTAGAGGAGCTCGTCGCTCGGGGGGCCACCACGATCGTGTCGTCGCACCTGGGGGAGCTCAAGCACTTGGATACCGCCGGGAGCGGAATCGTCAACGCGTCCCTCCAGTTCGATTCTGAGCGTATGGAGCCCACCTATCGCCTCGTACAGGGGCGTCCGGGACGCAGTTACGGGCTCGCGATCGCGCGCCGTCTGGGCTTCCCCGCGCAGGTGCTCGACCGCGCGGAGGCATACCGAGACGCGGGCGCCGCCAGCATGGAGGACCTGTTGGCGCGTTTGGAGCGCCATGAACAGGAGGCCGCCGACCGTGTCCACGCACTCGACCAGGCGAGGGCCAGTACGGACAAGCTCCGAAGCGATGTAGAGAGTCGGGAGGAGACGCTCCAGAAAGCGGAACGCGCCTCCGAGGACCGTGCCCACGCGGAAGCGCGCAAGCTCCTACTGAGCGCACGCGCCGAGGTCGACGACGCCATCCGGGAGCTCCGCCTAGGGGTCGAAGAGGGGCGTGCGCTCGACGAGGCAGCGACGGAAGCTCGGCGTCGGGTCGAGAAGGCGGCCAGGAGGCATCGCCAAGATGCGGGCCCGCGACGCAGCCGTCGGACGGAGACGGACGTGAGAGAGGGGCACGAGGTACGAATCCAGGCGACGGGTGCTCGAGGGAGGGTCGTGGAGCTCCGCTCAGATCGTGCGCTTGTCGAGGTCGGAGCGATACGCTTCGAGGTGTCCGTCGCAGACCTCGAAAGGGTCGACGACGCGCCCGCCTCGACCCAGAGGCGGGGAGGATGGACCGGTCCCCCGAGGGGGCAGGTGCGGCTCGAAGTCGATCTGCGCGGCATGCGAGTCGATGAGGTGGTTCTCGAATTGGCGCGGGCGCTCGACGAAGCGGTTATCGAGGACCTCGACCACCTGCGGATCATTCATGGCAAAGGCACGGGCGTACTCAGGAAACGTGTCGGTGAGCTTCTCGAGGCCGACGCGAGGATTCGGGAGTTTCGAATGGGTGGGCCTACAGAGGGTGGCGCGGGGGTCACGATTGCGAGCTTCGGAGGGCGAACGTGATTCCCGACGACGTGATCGACGAAGTCCGCGCTCGTGCCGATATCGTCGACATCATCGGCGAGATCGTCCCGCTGAAGAAAGCCGGCCGCGAGTACAAGGCGAATTGCCCGTTTCACGAGGAGCGCACGCCAAGCTTCTACGTCGTCCCCGACAAAGGCTTCTACAAGTGCTTCGGGTGCGGGAAGTCTGGTAGCGTCTTCGACTTCGTCATGGAGCGGCAGGGGATGGATTTCGTCGAGGCGGTCAAGTATGTGGCCGGGCGATCGGGCGTGGAGGTGCGGGAGACGACGCGCTCGAACGAGGAAGAGGATCCGAACCGACCTTTCTACGAGATCAGCGCGTTCGCCCGCGATTGGTTCCGTGGTCGGTTGCTCGACGAAGCCGGGGGTGCCGGGGCGCGGGCTTACCTGGAGGGGCGCGGCATCGGCGCCGAGGTCGCGGAGAGATTCGGGCTAGGCTTCGCGCCGGATGAGTGGCGGGCCCTCAGGGATGCGGCCGGCAAGCACGGTTTCGAGGATGGGATGATGCTCGCGCTAGGTCTCTTGAAGGAGAGCGAGCGGAGTAAGGAGCCCTACGACGGGTTCCGCGGGCGCGTCATGTTTCCGATCGAAGGGCTGTCGGGGAAGGTGATCGCGTTCGGGGGGCGCATCCTCGAAGGCGAAGGCCCCAAGTACATCAACTCGCCGGAAACGCCCATCTATCACAAGGGGCACAATCTCTACGGCCTGTCGTGGGCGAAGAACAAGATCCGACGTGAGGAGGCCGCGATCGTGGTCGAAGGGTACATGGACGTCGTCTCGCTGGTGGCGGCAGGCTTCGAACACGTGGTCGCACCGCTCGGCACGGCGCTCACCCCCGAGCAGGCCAAGCTGCTGTCGCGGTATTGCACGCGGGTCCTGCTGCTCTTCGACTCCGACGCCGCCGGCCTCAAGGCCACCTTCAAGGCGGGTGACGTCTTGCTGGAGGCTGGCATGCATCCGGCCGTGGTCACGCTGCCGCCCGGGGAGGATCCGGATACCCTGGTCCGGTCCGGGGGCTCCGCGGCGCTCACGGCTCTGATGGACGACGCGGTGGACGTGCTGGATCGCAAGCTGCAGATCCTCGACGAGCACGACTACTTCGCCTCGATCGAGCGAACGCGCTCGGCGGTCGATCGCCTGCTTCCGACCCTGAGGGCTGCCAAGGATCCCGCCCTGCGCGACATCTACGTGGCGAAGGTCGCGGATCGGACCGGAGTTCGTAGGGATACGCTCGAGACCGAAATGCAGAAGACGAGGCCAGCGTCGGTACCGCGTCGGCCCGACCCCATGCCCCGCCAGCCGCCCACGCTCAATCCGCGCATTCGGAAGCATGGGGCCGAGCTCCAACTGCTGAAAGTGATGGTCCGGGGTGTGGAGTGGGTCGAGCGTGCCGCGGAGTTGATCGCCGACGAGGACTTTTACGATCCGCTCTACCGCGCCATCTTTCGGGCACTTCTCGACGACCCCGAGATGCGCGCTCCACCCGCGGCCATGGATCCTGTGGCCGCGCAGAGGTTCGATGAGATCCTCAGCGATCCGGAGGAGCTCGCGCACGGGATCGACGTCTTCACGAATTCGGTGAACCGAATGCGTGTGTTGGCGCTCGATCGTCGTGTGCAGGATCTGCAGCGGCAGATCGAGGCGGCGACGAGCGATGATGAGAAGCTCGAACTCACGACGGTGAAGGCTGAATTGGCCTCGGAGCTCCGAGAACTGGATCCGAATTACTGGGCTCCGGCCGCGCGCCGGACCCAGGCTAACTACATCTCTGACGAGTCAAGACGATGACGCAGCAGCGCCGGACCGCCCTCAAGGACCTTCAGAAGCTGGACGTCAGGATTCTAGACGCGCGTCAGCGGATAAGGGACTTCGATCCCATGTTCGAGGAGGTGGAAGCGCCGGCGCTGATTCTCGAAGGCGATCTAGAAAAGAGCCGCAAGCGTCTTCAGGAGATGCAGCTCGAGGAGCGCCGACTGGAGTCGTCGACCGAGGAGAAGCGCGAGCGCCTCAAGCGACTCGACGAGCGGTCTGCGTCCGTGCGCAATCTTCGTGAGGAGGCTGCAGTGAGTGCCGAGCTCGAGATGGTGAAGCGCGGCCTGCAGAATGACGAGCAGGAGGCTTTCACGCTCCTCGATCAGGTAGGGAGGGTCGGCGAGCGCGTCGCGGAGCTCGAGAGCGCGTCTGCCGAAGCCAGCCAACTCGTCGAGCCGAGGCGAGACGAGCTCCTCGCGGAGAGGGAGCGGGCCAAGAAGGATCTCGAGATCCTGGAAGGCGAACGCGAGATTTGCGTGGGCGCCATCGATCCGGCCGAGATGAGAATCTACGACGCCATTCGGGGGAGAGAGGGTCAGCGCGCAGCCGTCTCTGAGCTGACGGAGGACGGCGCGTGCGGAAACTGCTTTGGCGTCGTTCCGCTCCAGCACCAGAACGAGATACGGCATGGGGAGAAGCTCATTCGTTGTGAGGCGTGCGGCGTGATCCTCGCGGCGCCCGAGCCTGTCGAAGAAGCCGCCGACGAGGGGGCAGAGGAAGATTCAGAGGGCGCTTCAAAAGACTCATCCTCGGACTTGGACGGCGACGAGGAAGCCCCTGAGGCCGACGACCCCACCGAAGTCGTCGAGGCCAAAGAGGAGGCGTGACCTCCCCCGGGCCGGGCCGGGCCGAGACCCGCCTTCGGCCCCCGGCGCCATGCTGGAGCGCGCTCCCCCCATCGGACCCGGGCGCGGTCGCTGAACTTCAACGGGAACTGGATCTTCCGGCGGTCGTTTGCGCCGTCCTCGTGGCGCGCGGTTGCGCCGAACCCGCTGACGCCAAGCGCTTCTTGCGCCCCCGGCTCGACGGTCTGCACGATCCGTCGCTGCTGACCGACGGATGCCGCGCGGCCGAACGGATCGCGAGGGCCATCCGAGAGAACGAGACCATCGTCGTGCACGGTGACTATGATGTGGACGGGATCTGCGCCACGGCTTTGCTCACGAGGTGGTTTCGGTTGCTCGGAGGTGAGGTCGTCCCTTTCGTGCCCCACCGCCTGCGCGATGGGTACGACTTCTCGGCTGCCGGTCTCACGGCGGCACTCGAGGCTGGGGCCACGCTCATCGTTACCGTGGACTGCGGTACCGCGGCGCACGAGACCGTGGCCGCCGCCGCGGCCGCCGGGATCGATGTCATCGTCACCGACCACCACACGGTATCGGAATCCCTGCCTGAGGCGATTGCCGTGGTGAACCCTCAGCGCCCGGGCTGTGAGTATCCGGAGAAGGGGCTCTGCGGCACCGGCGTGGCATATAAGGTGGCTGAACTCGTGGGAAGGGAGTTGGGGGCTGACCCGGGGGAGCTGTTGCTCTATCTCGACCTCGTGGCCCTGGCGACCGTGGCGGACCTCGTCCCCCTGAACGGCGAGAATCGCGTGCTCGTGAGCTATGGGCTGCGCCGGTTCGCAGACACGCGCGTTGCGGGAATCCGGGCACTTCTCGACGTCGTCAACGTCGACCCGTCCGGTATGACCGCCGGCCAGGTGGGCTTCGTCATCGCACCGCGGATCAACGCTGCGGGCCGGATCGGGGATTCGGACGACGCGCTCCAGCTTCTCCTCACCGAGAGCCCGGAAGAAGCCAGATCGCTCGCGCTCCAACTCGACGGTATCAACAAGCGGCGTCGTGACGAGGATGAGCGGACACTCGACGAGGCGCTGCGCATGCTCTCGAGCCAGTACGACCCGGAACGGGACTACGGTGTCGTATTGGCGGGAGAAGGATGGCACCCGGGCGTCATCGGGATCGTCGCGTCCCGGGTCGTCGAGCGAATACACAGGCCCGTTGTCATGATTGCGCTCCGAGACGGGGATGGGCGAGGAAGTGCACGGTCGATTCCGGGCTTCCACCTCTACGAGGCCCTCGCTGAATGCTCCGTGCACCTCGGGCGCTTCGGCGGGCATCGTCAGGCAGCCGGCATGGATATTCGACCGGACGCGATCGACGACTTTCGCGAGGCGTTCAACCGTGCGGCCCGGGCGCGGCTCGAGCCGAACGACCTCAGCCCCGTCCTGCGCCCGGACGTCTTGGTCGAGTTGGCCGACATCGACCTCCAGCTCGTGCACTGGCTCGGCTACCTGGGGCCCCACGGCATCGGAAACCCGGGCCCTCTCTTCTTGGCACGAGGGGTCCGGCTCGACGCCCCGCGGGTGGTCGGCGCCAACCATCTGAAGGTGACGCTGCGTCAGGACCGAGCGCGACTCGACGCGATCGGCTTCGGTTTCGCGGACCGCTTCCCTCCCGAGGGGCTCGGCGACGCCCCGTACGATGTGCTCTTCCGTTTGGAGCGAAACGAATGGAGAGGGCGCGCGCGCCCGCAAGGCAAGCTGGCGGATTTTCGATTGACCTCGGTGGGGTCGTGAGGATCGTCGCCGGCCGCTGGAAGGGTCACGGTCTGAAGCGGCTCAAGGGGCGGCACGTTCGACCGACGACGGACCGCGTTCGCGAGGCGTGGATGTCTGCGGTGGGAGCACGACTCGTCGACGCGTCGGTACTCGACCTCTTCGCGGGTTCGGGTGCTCTCGGTCTCGAGGCGCTCAGCCGGGGCGCGGCGTCCGTAACGTTGGTCGAGCGGGCCCGCGGGGCGCTCAACGTGATCAGGGCCAACGTCGAGCGGCTCGGCGCCGCCGAGGAGTGCGTCGTGGTGGCCGATGACGTGTTCCGTTTCCTGTCGCGACTGACCGAGCCCGTCGACCTCGCGCTGGCCGACCCCCCCTACGGTGCAGGGGACGCCGCTCGGCTGGTGGAACGGTACCTCGACAGTCCGTTTGCCAACGAGCTTTGGTTGGAGCATCCTTTTCGAGAGGATCTGCGATTTCCCGCGGGCGCCAGGACGCGCCGGTACGGGGACACTGCCTTGACCATGCTGACGAGCGACCGATGAGCAGACCCAGCCCGAGCGTCGCCCTCTATCCGGGGTCGTTCGACCCGATCACTCGCGGGCACGAGGACATCGTGCGCCGAGGCCTCCGAGTGGTGGATCACGTCATCGTCGCGGTGGCGGAGACCGCGACCGAGTCGAAGAAAGGGCTCTTCTCCGTGAGTGAGCGCGTGGCGCTGATCGAGGAGGTGTTCGGAAGCGAGGAGCGTGTCCGGGCGATGCCTTTCGCGGGGCTGCTGGTCGATTTCGCCAAGGAGCAGGGCGCGCATCTAGTCATTCGTGGCCTCCGGGCCGTGTCGGACTTCGAATACGAGCTCCAGATGGCCCAGATGAACCAGGAGCTATGGCCCGAGATCGAAACCCTGTTTCTCGTTCCGGAGGTTCGGAACTCCTTCATCTCCTCGTCGCTGGTGCGCGAGGTCGCGGCCCTGGGTGGCGACGTGTCCAGTTTCGTCTCCCCGTCGGTCCTGGAAGGGCTTCGTGAGAAGCTGGAGGGATGACCAGGGCCGGCGTTTCCGACGCCGCTGAAGAGGACTTTTTCGCGGCGCTTCGAATCCGTGCGCGGGCTCGTCCGCGTACGCTCGTCTTCCCCGAGGGGATGGAACCCAGGGTACACGAAGCGGTGGCCGGGGGAGTGGCCGAAGGACTCTTTCGCGCGGTGGTCCTGGGGCCCCCCGACCGAGTCCGCGCCGGCCTCCTGAGGCAGGGTGCCGATCCAGACCGTTTCGAGATTCGCGACCCGACTGATTCCGACCGGATTGCCCGTACGCTGACGCGGCTTCGTGAACGCCGGTCGGGGAAGGGCGACACCGAAGCGGCTCTGGTTCGGATGGCGGAGGACCCGCTCATGCAGGCCGCAGCGATGGTCGGCACCGGAGAGGTGGACGGCTCCGTCGCCGGGTGTGCGCGCACGACCGCCGACGTCGTCCGAGCCGGCCTCACGTGCGTTGGCCTCGCGGACGGGATCCGTACGCTGAGCTCCTCGTTTTACATGGTATTTGGAGACGGGCACTCGGTTGGGCCTTCCGTTCTCACCTTCACCGACGCAGGGGTTGTGCCGAACCCTACTGCGTCTCAGTTGGCGGACATCGCATTCGCCGCGGCGCTCGGTCGTCGTCGCGTGGTGGGCGATGAGCCGCGTGTGGCGTTTCTCTCGTACTCGACCAAGGGATCGGCGGACGGGGATGCTGTGGAGGTCGTCCGAGACGGGTTGGCGCGGTTCCGGGCGCTCATGCCCGACGTGCCCGCGGACGGTGAACTGCAGGGCGACGCCGCTCTGGTGGCGAGCGTGGCGCGGAAGAAGGCGCCGGGATCGCCGGTGGCCGGCGTTGCGAACGTGCTCGTGTTCCCCGACCTCGGTGCCGCCAATATCGCCTATAAGCTCGTCCAACATTTGGGAGAAGCGGCTGCACTGGGGCCGATTCTGCAAGGATTCGCGCGGCCGTTCAACGATCTTTCACGGGGTGCCGTGCCGGCCGACATCGTGGCCGTCGCCTGTATTACGGCGCTCATGGCGGACTGATCTCCCCGGCTTCCTGGGGGAATTCCTTGCCCATTCATTTGTTTCCTTTCTACTATTGTTGGCGCCGATCAGTGCATGCGGTGAGATTCTCACCTTGCGTGGCGACCCCCGAACAATGCCAGGAGCGTTGGAATCATGAGCTTTCAGGTTTCGCAAAACGGCGATGTCACCCTCGTTGAGGTCGAGGGCCAGCTCATCGTCGGCAACCGCCAGGAGCTCAAGCAGCAGGTACTCGAGCAGCTCGAGGGCGGAGATCTGAAATTCGTCATCGACTTTGCCAACACCGGCTACATCGATTCCTCCGGGCTCGGCGTGCTCGTGAGCCTCTCGAAGAAGATCCGTGAGCAGGGAGGCGAGTTGCGGCTCTCGAGCCTGAACGAGGACCTTCGGACCCTGTTCGAGTTGACCAAGCTCGACACGCTCTTCAGGATCGCCGACGACAAGGAACAGGCTCTCGAAGGCTTTTGAGGCGGACACGCCGCGTGGATAACGGAATGGAAGGCGACCTCATTCTCGAGTTGCCCACCGACGTTCGCTCGATCGCCCATGCGGTCGACTACGTGATGAGCCGGTGCACCACCTGCGCCGATCACGCGGAGCGCATGAACCTCAACTTTCGCGTGGGCCTCACCGAGGCTCTTTCCAATGCGATGCTGTACGGCAACGGTGACGACCCGACGAAGCGCGTCTTGGTCGAGGTCACGATGCTCGAGGGGCGTGTGCGAGCCGTCGTCAAGGATCAGGGCCAGGGATTCGATCCTGACTCCATTCCTGATCCGACTCAGCCGGAGAATCTCACTCGCTCCTGCGGTCGTGGGCTCTTCCTCATGCGCGAGCTCATGGATGACGTCCGCTACAACGACCGCGGCAACGAGGTAACGCTGATCCTGAAACTCGGGTCATCGGGCGGCGCTCTCGAGGGTGGCGCGCAGGCTTGAATGCGCCGGACCGGCTCGTCCTCGCGACGTTGCCGGAACCGGTCCTTCAGACTCTGCAGCAGTTCGAGACGGCGTTCGGGGCGGTGCTGCGCCTCATTGTACGGGCGGGAGAGCCCGGCGCGGCTGACGAGGTCCTCTATCAGTCGGACGATTTCGAGTACACTGCGAATTCCGCGAGCGGCTCGACTTCCGCGGTCCCCTGTGTAGGCCTCGAGCTCGAGCTCGAGGTTCTGCAGGCGGCGAAGGCGCCACCCGAGGCCGTCGTAGCCGCCTTGGCATCCGGGCTTGCCCAGGGCTTCGAAGCGACCCGCGAGATCGATTTCTTCACGTACGAACTCTCGGAGCGCTTCGAGGAAATCAACCTCCTGTATTCGATCAGCGAGACGCTGGGTTCCACGCTCGACATGGATACCGGGGCCTCGACGATCCTCGCCGAGGTGCGTGACGTGATGGGCGCGAAGAGGGGCTCTCTGTGGGTGTACGACGGGGATGACCACACCCTCCGTCTCGCCGCGGAGGTCGGCGACGAAGGGCAGTCCGGGCCGCTGTCGCCGGACGACCCGGACATGATCACGTCGATGGTCTTTCGGGAAGGACGCTCCATCATCGCGGCGAGACAGCCGACCGGGGCTGGGCGCCGAGCCGGTGAGACCGAGGACTCGTTCCTGTCGGTTCCGATCCGCTACTCGAAGGGATCGGGAGCCTCCCGCACGGTCGGCGTGATCAACCTCATCGGCCGCCAGGACGGAGGCAGGTTCACTTCCGCGAACCAAAAGCTCCTCGCGGCCATCGCTTCGCAGGTGGGCGCGGCGATCGAGAACAATCGCCTTGTGAGAGAGAGCCTCTCCAAGGAGCGCATGGCGAAGGAGATGGAGCTCGCTCACGACCTGCAGATGAAGATCCTTCCGGATCCGGAGCGCTTCGAGGCGGCCGACGCGGCGGGTCGCGTTCAGCCTACCGAGCAGGTCGGCGGCGACTTCTATCAGCTCTTCGAGCTTCCCGAGGGGCGTGTGGGTGTTCTGCTGGGGGACGTGTCCCTACACGGCTTCCCTTCGGCGCTCATCATGACGTTGGCGATGAGCGCCGCCGGCATCTATGCCCGAGAGGCGGAGTCCCCCGCCGCTGTGCTGCGGAAGCTCGACGACGCGCTTTGTGAAGAGCTGGCGAGCACGGAGATGTTTCTCACCGTCCTGTACTGCGTCATCGATTCGGCTGCGGGTGTCCTCACCTATGCCAACGCCGGACATCCGCACGCCTTCGCCATTCGTCGCGATGGGACTTCCGAACGACTCACCGCGACGGACCCTCCCGTCGGATTTGCGGGACCGGAGGCCTACGGCGAAGAGAGCATCGTCTGGAACCGCGGCGAAGACGTGCTACTGCTCTTTACCGACGGCCTTTCCGACACTCTGGCACCGCGCGACTCGAAGAATGGAGAGACGCAAGTGCTCGAGACGGCGGTCCAGAATCGCTTCCGGAAGCCGCGCGAGATCATCGACGCGCTGTTCGACATGTCCTCCGACGCGCATCTCTCGACTCGGGGCGACGACCGCACCGCACTCGTGGTGCGGGACTGACCGATGCGGCGCCGACCTTCGCGACCGGGGTACGCGCCGGCGTGATCGGCGGCACGCCGGGTCGTCCCAAGCGTTCGCTCGGGCAAAATTTTCTCGTCGACCCGAACTTGCAGCGCAAGATCGTGGGAGCGCTCGGCGCTGGGCCCGACGACGAGGTGCTCGAGATCGGGCCCGGACGCGGTGCGCTGACCCGGCACCTGGTCGGGCAGGTGCGACGCCTCGTGCTTGTCGAGGTCGATGACGACCTGGCCGCATCGCTGGCCCACGAGTACAGGGGTCGCGACGACGTGGAGGTCGTCCATGGGGACGTGCTCGAAGTCTCGATTGCCGACCACGTCGAGAACTTCGACTCGCTCCTGGTTATCGGCAACATTCCGTACAACATCACGACACCGATCATCTTCCGGCTCCTCGACCGCCCGCGTCCGCGCGGCATCGTGCTCATGGTGCAGGAGGAAGTCGCGGACAGGATCGTCGCCCGGGTCGGCACGAAGGCGTATGGAGCACTGTCGATCGGAGTACGCAGCGTCGCGCGCGTGGAACGTGTGTTCAAGGTCCGGCGTGGCGCCTTCCGGCCTGTGCCCGGCGTCGATTCGGCCATCCTCCGCATCACGCCCATGCATCCCGAGCCTCTGGGCCCCGCGGAAGAGCGACGACTGCGCCGGCTCGTTCGTGCGGCGTTTCAGTGGCGCAGGAAACAGCTCCGACGGATTCTCCGGGACCATCCGGATCTCGGCTTCCCAGAAGACGTCTTCGAGCAGGCCGCGGCAGACTCTGGAGTGTCGCTGGCGGACCGGCCCGAGCGACTGACCCCCGAGGAATTCATTGCCCTGGCGGTCGCGTTGCCGTAAATCCGGGTGTCGTCTACATTTGTGAAGTTTTTCACAAGCGGGCTGAATCCCGCGTCAACGTTGATTTTCCGGCGCCTCCGTGTCCAGACGAATCCCCGAAAGTACCGTACGCCGCCTGTCCCATTATCTCCGGTCTCTCGAGGGCTTCGGACTACAGGACGGGGGCACCGTTTCGAGCGAAGAGCTGGCGGCCCGAGGCCAGACCACCGCCGCCCAGGTCCGAAAGGACCTCTCCCGCTTCGGGTCGTTCGGGAAACGAGGGCTGGGATACCAGGTCGGCGAATTGAGGACTCGTCTGCAGCAGATTCTCGGAATCGACCGAAGCTGGCGCGTGGCCTTGGTTGGGGCGGGACGCATCGGGCTGGCGCTCTTCGAGTACCCTGCCTTCCGCTCCAGGGGCTATGAGTGCGTGGCCATTCTGGATTCAGATCCGAAAAAGGTCGGCACGGATTGGGGCGATCTGACGATTCGGGGACCGGAAGACCTCGAATACGTGATCTCCGAGCTGGGTGCCGAACTCGTCATTCTGGCGGTTCCCGCAGAGGTGGCCCAGGAAACAGCGCGTCGGGCCGTGGGCGCCGGAATCAAGGGAATCCTGAATTTCGCGCCGATTCGACTCGACGTACCGCCCCGCGTTCCCGTTGAGGACGTGAATCTGGTCATGCACCTGGAAGCGCTGTCTTTCGCCATCACGCAGGCGG
>JADFLD010000290.1 GCA_022564535.1 Gemmatimonadota bacterium | reverse complement strand
CGTGCCAGACGAAAGCGTATAGAGGTTGTCCTTCGTCAGATCGAGACGTACCCGCACGCGACTACCCAAGAGGTTGAGTACGATGACCAAGACGGCGACCACCATCGTTCCCAGACGCAGACGTCGATGCTCGGGTCGTGATCGGCTGAGACGCTCACTCGCGAGCGCAGTGAACGCGAGTACTAGGAAGAGGCCGGTCATCGACGCGAAATAGAGGACGTCCCGCAGGTCCACGACCCCACGCGCGACGTTCTCGAAGTGGCCGAGCACGGAAAGTTGTGCCAGAACACCTGCGGCCGAGGGCGGCAACCCGATCTGAACGATCGGCAGACCGATCAGGAACAGCGTGAAGCTCACGCCCGCAGCGACGATGAACGCGGTGACCTGGTTCCGCGTCAGGCTCGACGCCCATACGCCGACTGCCGTCAATTGAGCTGCGAGCAGGGCGGCCCCGATGTACTGAGCGAGAACGATTCCCGCGTCCGCGTCGGAGACGAGCAATACGCCGATCGCGGTCGGGACGGTGCCGGCGAGCGCCAGAAGCACGAACCACCAGTCGCCGAGGAACTTACCCAAGACGAGCTCCGCCTCGGTGATCGGCTGTGCCATCAGCCACTCGAGCGTCTTGCTGCGGCGCTCCTCAGCGAATGTGCGCATCGTGGCCGCGGGAATGAACACGGCGAACAGAACGGGGAGCAGATCGAAGATCGGCCGTAGAGAGGCGATGCCCGAGGCGTACATCGTGCGGAACGCGAGGAACAGCGTGATCGCCAGAAACGCGACGATCAGAACGTACGCGGTGGGCTGGTCGAAGTAGCTCCGAAACTCGCGACGGGCGACGGTGAGCAAGCGGTGCATCATGCGCCTTCCTCCGAGTCGTCGGAGGTCAGGCTCCGGAAGAGCTCTTCGAGGCTCGCGTCCTCTCGGTGCAATTCCCAGAGCGTCCAGCCACGATCGCGCGCCATCGCGAAGATCTCGGGTCGCAGCTCGGCGGCGGCGTTCGCGTCGAGATGCACACGGGTGCGGCCGTCCACCTGCTCCGCTGTGTGTCCCGAGACACCCGCAATGCCCGCGAGCGCTTCGGCGACACCCGACCCCTCGGCCTCCACCACGTATCGAACGCCACGGGCGCCGCTGGCGATCACCTCCTGAACGCTCCCTTCGGCGGCGAGCCTCCCGCGACTCAAGATCACGAGACGAGAGCACGTGGCCTCGACCTCCTGCATGACGTGCGTGCTGAGCAGGACGGTCCGCTCACGTCCGAGCGAGCCCACTAGCCGGCGGATCTCGACGCGCTGGTTCGGATCCAGGCCCTCCGTCGGCTCATCGAGAATCAAGACTTCGGGACGATGCAGGATCGCTCCTGCGATTCCGATCCTCTGTCTGTACCCCTTCGAGCACTCTCCGATCGGCCGATAGAAGACCGCGCCGATGTCGGTCTCATCGACCGCGTCCGCCACCCCCGACCGGGTCTCCTCGGGGGAGAGCCCACGGAGGTCAGCCACGTACTCGAGGTATTCGGCCACGAGCAATTCTTCGTACAGCGGGTTCGATTCGGGCAGGTACCCTACCCTGCGCTTGGCGTCGATCAGATGATCGGCGATCGACACACCATCGAACAGGACCGCTCCTTCATCCGGCTGGAGCGTTCCCGTAATCATTCGCATGGTCGTTGTCTTGCCGGCCCCGTTCGGCCCGAGGAATCCCACGACCTCACCGCGCCTGACCTCGAAGCTCAGATCATCGACCGCCAGCACATCCCCGTATCGTTTCGTGACACCCTCAACCGTGATCATTCACACCCCTGTTCCGATTCGTCACCGCGTCTTCCCCCCGAAGATCATCTCGATTGCCATCTGTGCTCGCCGATCTCTGCTCTCTTCATTCTTCGCACCCGCGACCCACTCGGAAAACTCCCGTCGGTGGGCATAGGACTCGGAGCCAGCGAACCGAACTCCTGAAGCGCTTCGCTCACGCCTTGCCTTCGAAGACGTCGCGGAATTCGCGGGCCATTCGGGGCCATGCCCCTGCCGCTCAAGAGAGAATGGACCTCATCGTCGTTCCAACTCTCGTGCCTGAACTCGAACGCCGCCGGAGTCTCGTCGGGAAGCATCTCGAGGAATCCAGCCAGGCGGTCGACGTCCTTCTTGAGATTGGGCGGCAGCTGAAAGAGGATGACACCGAGCCGATCGCCCAACGTTTCCAGAGTCGACAACAGATACTCGGTCGGCTCGCGAGCCTCGGCCTTCATGCGCGTGAAGTGCGTGATGCGGCGTGACGCCTTGATCGAAAACCGGAAGTCTTCCGGGACCTGACCAGCCCAGTTCTCGAGGACGGAGGCCTTGGGGAGCCGGTAGAACGTGTTGTTGATCTCCACCGCACCGAGGCGCTCGCCATAGTACCGAGCATCTTCTTCGCAGAGAGATCCTCCGGGTAGAAGCTCCCCTTCCACTCCTTGTAGCTGTACCCGCTCGTCCCAACGATGAGTTGCAATTTCTTCGGGTTCTCTGTGCGGGAAAATGTGCGGGGAGCAGTATCCGAAACGCACCCGAAAGGGCGGTACTCGGACTGACAATATACAGGGCTGGCGCTTATCGCATAACAGGTCGTTCTCGTTTCAGGCAGGGCGCGCAATGCGGTGCAGGCGATTGGACGGCTTTGGATAGTGGAACCGCACAGCGGTTCCTGGAGGACGCCCTCGGGACCGGTCCGACGCGACGCTCGGTTATCGAGTTCTCCTCGGCGCCATGCAGACGATCAGGGGCCTCAACGTATGCACGACCTCGATCGTGTCGCCCTGGGCGGCGAGCACGTCGTCCAGCTTTCGGTAGACCTGGGGAGCCTCGTCCAAGTCGCCGCCGCGTAACACCAGCCCTTCGGTCGCTCGATCCATCATCTCCTGCGTGACGCGGCCCTCTCGGACACACCGCCCCCTCCTCCACTTTCCCTTGGCCTGCATCCGCCCCATGACGCGACCGGCTCCGTGAACGGTCGAGCGGAGTAGATCCTCGTCACCCTCGCCCGGCGTGCCCCTCAGGATCACGGACTTGTCGCCCATCGAGCCCCCGACGAAGCCCAACTGACCCGAGTGCGCCGGGGTCGCTCCCTTCCTGACGATTACCCATTCCTCTTCGAAGTGCTGCTCTTTCCAGGCGAAGTTGTGGTGGTTGTGCACGAGCTCCTGTTCCGTACCTCCAAGGATCGAGACGACCTTGCGGCAGACCCACTCACGGCCGGCGTACGCGTAGCGGCCCGCGAGATTCATCGCCGTCCAGTAGTCGTGCCCGAGCGGCGTTTCAAGGTCGAGCAACACTTCGGAATTCATGCTCCTGGGCTTCGGATGGAGATCCGTCCACTCGTTGTCCTGAGCGAGGGCCACGAACCCG
>JADFLD010000289.1 GCA_022564535.1 Gemmatimonadota bacterium | reverse complement strand
CCATAAGCATTCGTTCTGGACCAAGTTGGTCGGCGAAGAGCTCATGCTTGTCCGGGAGGTCACCCTCTCGGGAGAACTCCCGGATAGCGGATTCGAACAGATCGTCGGCGTCATCCAGAGCCTTTCACGCGAGCACGGCCACCGAGTCTGCTGGGTCGAAGCCTGATGTGGAGAGCGGAGTCCGCGAGCAAGGGCCGGACGATTCAAATCGTCGTGACTTCGCGCGACGGCCACACGCTCGTACGGCTCGAGGAGAATTTGACCCAGCTGGCGTCGGGTCTGTTCGCCGGAACAACGATCGGATTCGGAGTCGGGACGGGCGTCGGTATCGGCCTGCCGATCGGACTGAACGTGCTCGGCTCCATGCCACTCGCCTTCGCCGCGCCCGTGGGAATGATCGGCATCAGCTACGTCGCCTCTCGCGCCATCTATCGCGCCATCGTGCGGCATCGCAGGCGCGCCATCGACGAGCTCTTCAGCCGGACGGTGGCAGAAGTCGAGGCCTCCCATCGCCTCTGGGAGCGCCGCCCGGCTGGATCGTGCCCCCAGCCGCTCTGCCGCCGGGGAGCTGACCCACCCGCGGCAGCCCGCTGTACTCTTGCCACGGCGGGCCGGCTCACGGCGCCGTCGGACGCTCCAACCGACCCAGCCTACGTGACGCCTACGTCATGAGCGCTGCCGCCTACAGATATCGACGTAGAGAAACGACGACGCCCTCCTCGCATCGTTCCCCCGTGAATTACGCTGTCCATCACGCCTCACAGGAGAACGATCATGTTCCACAAGACCCGAGTCATCGCCCTCGCCGCCTTCCTCACTGCCACCGGAACGGTAGCGGTCGCCGCGCAGGTCGCCGAGATCCCGGCGGAAATGCGGGCGACGCAGCTTCCCCGCCAGCACCTTTCAGGCCCGCGCTTCGGATTCACGACCTTCACCGGCGATGTCGCCAAGTATCGCCAGGCCATGGGCAAGCAGCCGATCATGAGTCAGTTCGGCTGGCAATTCGAGACGCAGATCGTCTCGACGGAAAGCGGGAACCAGGCCTTGATGGAATTCGTCGTCCTGGTCGGAGGCGTGGAACAGGACGAGTTGAACCTGTCGCTGGTCTGGCTGGCTGGATACCGGCTACCGGGGGGTCTGGAGTTCGGCGTGGGACCGAGCGTCAGCATGAACAAGGATTCGCCCGACGTGACCACGTCCATGATCGTGGCAGTCGGCGCGACCATGCCGTTCGGGGAGCTGTACGTGCCAGCGAACATCGCGATTGCGTTCGCCGAGGGCGGCCCGAGAATTACGACCCTTCTCGGCTGGATCGTCGGGTGAAGTCAGCTAATGGATGGGTGTTGCGCCCGGCCCCTCGGGTCAGCAACACCCATCCGGCCCGCAGGCAGGTCCCGTCGGCTCCGTCGTGACATCGTAGTCGAGGCCTTTCGTCTCACGCGGATGCCGGAGCGAGGTTCGCGAGCAGTCGAACGGCTCCGCGTCCTCGAGGGGAATCGAAACGATCGGATCTACGAGCTCGAAGTGTTGGGCGTACGGCTCCCTACCGTAGATCTGATAGGTCTTGTCACAGACCGCGGTCCGCTGCCCTCGTCGGAGGCGGTGACCGTCGTCGTCGAGGACCTCGCGGAAGGGTCCCCTGTAGATGACCGCCTGCCTGCGTTCGAAGCACGGCCCTTCCTTGCCTTTGAACGCTTCGATCGTCACCGATCGGAATTCGATCCCGTCGACGGTGCGCCACGGCTCGGGTTGGCGAACGAGGATACGCGCCCCGTAAAACCCTGCGTCGACGAACGCCTCCAGAAACCCCTCCTCGGTCAACGCACCCGAAATGCATCCGCTCCACAGCTCGGGATCGTTGCGCATGCGTTCGGGCACCGCCTCGTCGCTGACGATATCCGAGATCACGGCACGCCCTCCCCGCTTCAGCACACGGAAGATCTCCCCAAACAGCGTTGGCTTGTCGCGGTCGTCCACCAAGTTGAGGACACAGTTCGAGATCACCACGTCCGCCGCGCCGGTGGCGATCATGGGCTCCGTAAGGCGCAGGTCGGCGGCGTATGCCTGCGCGGTGAAGAGGCCCTCCGCGTCCGTCACCGGGTCCGCGGCCAGCACCGCATCGAGGCGGTCGAGGTCCAACGCGAGGTCCTGAATCCGTCCCCGACGAAACTCGACATTGGCGTACCCGATTCTCTCCGCCACGACAGGCGCGCTCCGCCGCGCGACCTCGAGCATCTCGAGCGTCATATCCACGCCGATGACGCGGCCCTTGGGTCCCACGACCTGCGACGCGATGAAGCAGACCTTCCCCGTACCGCTTCCAAGATCGACCACCGTCTCGCCCGCCCTCAGGTGTCGGCTCGGATCCCCGCATCCGTAGTCGCGCTCGATCACCTCGGCGGGGATGGCCTCCAGGTAACGAGAGTCGTATTCGACCGGGCAGCACAACTCTTCGACTCGCCGCCCTGCGCCGTTTGCGTAGGCTTCTCTTACGGCGGATTCCATGGGTATCGTCGACACGGCCTCTATCCTCGGGCACTGGAGAGATTTCGCAGGGGAAAGCCGGGCGGCAGCACGGAGGTTCCCTGCTGCGACACTACGCTGCGACACCGGAAACGGCCATCCCGCTACTGCGGCGTCCATCCGGTCTGGCGGCCCCATCGCGCATCCCGACTTTCTCCTTGATACCCAAGGGTATTTTCGGGAGATTGGGGTTTGGAAGAAGCGCCCTCGGAATCGGTAACCAGATATGTCTGAGCGAAGCAACAAGAGTCCTGCGCCGGATCTCGGCGTAGCGTCCATGCCCTCGCCGCCTCGAATCGACATGGACGATGCTACACCCGGAGCAGAACCGACGATTCCCGCTGCCGTAGAGTACGACTACACGAACTTCTACTTCGGCGCGGGAACCGACGCGTTCGCGCTTCTCGAGCCGTTCGACGATTGGTGGGGCCAGGTCAGGCCCCTGGGGTACTACCTCTACGAGCTTCCCATCCACAGCCAGCCCGGCACGCGGGTGGACGTGGAGGACACGAAAACCGGCGAGATCCGGCGTGGACTCGTCAACTTCGCCTCGTACAACTACCTGGGACTCTCGTATCGTCCTGAGGTCAAGCAAGCCATCAAGGATGCGGTCGACGTATACGGCGGCGGAGCGTCCGGCTCGCCGATTCTGAGCGGGACGACGCACCTGCATCAGCTGTTCGTCGAGGAGGTCGCGGACTTCAAGGGCACGGAAGCCGCGATGCTCTTCCCGACCGGCTACAGTGCCAACGTCGGGACGATCGCTGGGTTGATGCGGTCCGGCGACCTGATCGTGGCGGACCAATTTGCGCACGCGAGTATCGTCGACGGAATGATTCTGTCGAAGGCCAAGTCCAAGTTCTTCCGCCACAACCGC